>NZ_JBEOXE010000045.1:0-67043 GCF_040296485.1 Streptomyces sp. NPDC002138
AAGGAGAACCTCCAGGAGCTCAACCAGCGCAAGCTGGCCGCCGACTACCCCGTCATCCTCGGCGGCGCCGCCCTGACCCGCGCCTACGTCGAACAAGACCTCCACGACATCTACGAAGGCGAAGTCCGCTACGCCCGCGACGCCTTCGAAGGCCTGCGCCTCATGGACGCCCTCATGGGGATCAAGCGAGGAGTGGCCGGAGCGGAGCTCCCGCCCCTCAAGCAGCGCCGCGTGCCCCAGCGGGACGCGGCGCCCGTGGTGGACATCGAGGACATCCCCGAGCTGGGCTCCGTACGCTCGGACGTCTCCGTCACCAACCCCGTGCCCGCCCCGCCGTTCTGGGGGACGCGGGTGGTCAAGGGGATCCCGCTGAAGGACTACGCGTCGTGGCTGGACGAGGGCGCCCTGTTCAAGGGGCAGTGGGGTCTCAAGCAGGCGCGCGCGGGCGGGGCGACGTACGAGGAGCTCGTCGAGAGCGAGGGACGGCCGCGGCTGCGCGGGCTCCTGGACAAGCTGCACACCGAGAACCTCCTCGAAGCCGCAGTCGTCTACGGCTACTTCCCGTGCGTGTCCAAGGGCGACGACCTGATCATCCTGGACGAGCAGGGCAACGAGCGGACCCGGTTCACCTTCCCCCGCCAGCGCCGCGGCCGCCGCCTGTGCCTGGCGGACTTCTTCCGCCCCGAGGAATCGGGCGAGACCGATGTCGTCGGCCTCCAGGTCGTCACCGTCGGCTCCAAGATCGGCGAAGCCACCGCCAAGCTCTTCGCGGCCGACGCCTACCGCGACTACCTCGAGCTGCACGGCCTGTCCGTCCAGCTCGCCGAGGCGATGGCCGAGTACTGGCACGCCCGCGTCCGTGCCGAACTCGGCTACGCGGGCGAGGACCCGGACCGCGTCGAAGACATGTTCGACCTGAAGTACCGCGGCGCCCGCTTCTCCCTGGGCTACGGCGCCTGCCCCGACCTGGAGGACCGGGCCAAGATCGCCGACCTCCTCCAGCCGGAGCGGATCGGGGTCCACCTCTCCGAGGAATTCCAGCTCCACCCCGAGCAGTCCACCGACGCCATCGTCATCCACCACCCGGAAGCGAAGTACTTCAACGCACGCTGAGAAAGGAGACAGACATGCCGGCCACACTCACCGCCCTCACGGAACGCCCCCGCACGTCCGCCCCGGCCACGCTTGGCGTCCGCGACCTGCTGGCCCAGGGCCGGCAGAGCTTCTCCTTCGAGTTCTTCCCGCCGAAGACGGACGCGGGGGAGCGGGTCCTGTGGAACGCCATCCGCAGGATCGAGCCCTTCGCACCCTCCTTCGTGTCCGTCACCTACGGCGCGGGCGGCTCCTCGCGCGACCGGACCGTCGAGGTCACCAAGCGCATCGCGGCCGAGACCACCCTGCGCCCGGTCGCGCACCTGACCGCCGTCGGGCACTCGGTGGCCGAGCTGCGCCACATCATCGGGCAGTACGCCGACGCGGGCATCCGCGATGTCCTGGCCCTGCGCGGGGACCCGCCCGGCGACCCCAAGGGCGAGTGGACGGCGCACCCGGAAGGCCTGGCCCACGCCCATGAACTGGTCTCACTTATACGGCAGTTGGGGGACTTCACGGTCGGCGTGGCCGCCTTCCCCGAGCGCCACCCGCGCTCGCCCTCCTGGGACGAGGACATCCGCCACTTCGTCGCCAAGTGCCGGGCGGGCGCGGACTACGCCATCACCCAGATGTTCTTCCACGTCGAGGACTACCTGCGGCTGCGCGACCGGCTCTGCTCGATGGGCTGCCTGACCCCGGTGATCCCCGAGATCATGCCCGCGACCGACCACCGGCAGATCCAGCGCTTCTCCGAACTGAGCGACGCCCGCTTCCCCGCCGCCCTCGCCCAGCGCCTCGAAGCGGCCAAGGACAGCCCCGGCGACGGCCACCGCATCGGCGTCGAATACGCCACCCGGATGGCCGAACGGCTGCTCGCCGAAGGGGCGCCCGGCCTGCACTACATCACCCTCAACAAGTCCACCGCGACTCTAGAGATCCATCAGAACCTTGACCCGGACACGCGCCGGACATCAGCCATCCCGGTCACCTCAGCCACCCAGGCCACCTCAGCCACCCAGGCCACCCCCGCCACCACCATCACGGAGTAGAACCCCATGGACTTCAAGGTCGCAGACCTCTCACTCGCGGATTTCGGCCGTAAGGAGATCACCCTGGCCGAGCACGAGATGCCCGGTCTGATGTCGATCCGCAAGGAGTACGCACCCGCGCAGCCGCTCGCGGGTGCCCGCATCAACGGTTCCCTGCACATGACCGTGCAGACGGCCGTGCTGATCGAGACCCTCGTCGCGCTCGGCGCGGAGGTCCGCTGGGTGTCCTGCAACATCTACTCCACCCAGGACCACGCGGCCGCCGCCGTCGCGGTCGGCCCGACCGGCACCCAGGAGAACCCGGCGGGCATACCGGTCTTCGCCTGGAAGGGCGAGACGCTGGAGGAGTACTGGTGGTGCACCGAGCAGGCGCTGATCTGGCCGGGGCACTCCGGGCCGAACATGATCCTCGACGACGGCGGTGACGCCACCCTCCTGGTCCACAAGGGCGTCGAGTTCACCAAGGCGGGCGCGGTCCCCGACCCCTCGACCGCTGACAACGAGGAACTGCGCCTGGTCCTCGAGCTGCTCGGGCGCAGCGCCATCGACTGGCCGGCGCTGGCCGCCGAGATCCGCGGCGTGTCCGAGGAGACCACGACGGGAGTGCACCGCCTGTACGAGATGCACCGCGAGGGCGCCCTGCTGTTCCCCGCGATCAATGTGAACGACGCGGTGACGAAGTCGAAGTTCGACAACAAGTACGGCTGCCGCCACTCCCTGATCGACGGCATCAACCGCGCCACCGACGTCCTCATCGGCGGCAAGACGGCCGTGGTGTTCGGCTACGGCGACGTCGGCAAGGGCAGTGCCGAGTCGCTGCGCGGCCAGGGCGCGCGTGTCATCGTCACCGAGATCGACCCGATCTGCGCCCTGCAGGCGGCGATGGACGGCTTCCAGGTCGCCACCCTCGATGACGTCGTCGAGACGGCCGACATCTTCATCACCACGACCGGCAACAAGGACATCATCATGGCCTCGGACATGGCCAGGATGAAGCACCAGGCGATCGTGGGCAACATCGGTCACTTCGACAACGAGATCGACATGGCCGGTCTCGCGAAGATCGACGGCATCGTCAAGGACGAGGTCAAGCCCCAGGTCCACACCTGGAAGTTCCCCGACGGCAAGGTCCTCATCGTGCTGTCCGAGGGCCGCCTGCTGAACCTCGGCAACGCGACCGGGCACCCGTCCTTCGTGATGTCCAACTCCTTCGCGGACCAGACCCTGGCCCAGATCGAGCTGTTCACCAAGCCCGAGGAGTACCCGATCGACGTCTACGTGCTGCCCAAGCACCTGGACGAGAAGGTCGCGCGCCTCCACCTGGACGCCCTCGGCGTCAAGCTCACGACCCTGCGTCCGGAGCAGGCCGCCTACATCGGCGTCCCGGTCGAGGGCCCGTACAAGCCGGACCACTACCGCTACTGATCGACCCCGGCACCCACCGGGCGTACGCGCAGCCGAACAGAATCCGCCACCGGCCCTCGAAAGACGCTCGAGGGCCGGTGGAAAGGCCATGGCCGGGGGTCCCGGGGGATGCCACGATCGGACGTCCGAGCCGAGGGCAGGCACGACCCGACCAACCACCGAAGGACACACCCATGAACACCAATCCGGCCGGTAGCCCGAACCAATACCAGCAGCAGCCGCAGCACTCGCCGTACGCCGGTCAGCCCGGGCCGTCGGCGAGCGCCGAGCGCGGCAAGCTGCCCACCGTCCTGCTCCTCGTCTCGACCGTTCTCGTCGGCCTGATGGCCGGTCTGTTCTTCGCCTTCGACATCTCGGTGATGCCGGGTCTGGCCAAGGCGGACGACCGGACGTACGTCACGGCGATGCAGAACTTCAACTCGGTCATCGACGGCAGCCCCCTCTTCGGGATGGCCTTCATGCTCGCGCTGGTGGTGGCGGTCGTCTCGGCGATCGTCGAGTTCCGCAAGGGCCGCCGCAACGTGGCGATCTGGGTCGCCGCGGCGGCCGTCGCCTACTTCGTCGTCCTCCTGATCACCTTCAGCGTCAACATCCCGCTGAACAACGAGCTGGCCGACGCCGGCAACGCCGCGAAGATGACCGACTTCTCGATCGTCGACAAGTTCAAGACCACCTGGGTGAGCACCAACATCGTGCGCACCCTGCTGTGCACGGTCGCCCTGACGGCCCTGTCCCGGGCCTTGATGCTGTACGGCCGCGCCACCCGCTGACCGGCTGACCCGCACCACCGCCGTCCGCCGGCCCGCCGGCCCCCGAACCGCCACCGCCAGTGCCTCAGGCGGTGGCGGTTCCGTGCAGTACGAGCGCCCAGGCCAGGAAGCCCAGCGCCGCCGTGCACAGCAGCGTGCGCCACACGTTGGCGCGTACCCACGGTCCCTCGAAGGCGCGCCGCACGGCGCCCGGGTCCGCGATCCGCTCGACCGGGCCCGCCTTCTCCAGGGCGTTGTTCAGCGGGATGTTCACCCGGTTCGTCACGCCCATCGAGAGGATGTAGCAGAGCAGCGCCCCGCTCAGCGGGACCAGCAGATCGTGCCCGTCGGCCGTGACGTGCAGGCCCAGCGCCAGCGCCGTGAAGAGGAAGGCGCCGATGTAGCCGAGGACGAACCAGCCGTTCAGAATGGCCACGTTGATCCGCTGCATGACCGTGATGAGGGTGCGGTCGTCGCTGCGCTTCAGCCCCGGCATCACCGCCACGGCGAAGCCGTAGAACAGCCCGCTGACCAGTCCCATGGTGACGGTGGCGGCGATGAGCGAGGCCAGACGGGCGGTCTCCACGTGATTTCCCCCTGCTCGTGGTCATCGACAGGTCATCAGATCGTCAAGTCACCGCGATCATACGGGCGTCGGCCGCCCGAGGCGCGGGCGGCTCCACCCGCTCTCGACGATGCCTTGAGCGGGCCTGTGGGCGCCGGCTCATCGGGGGGCGTGGCTCATCGCGTCCGAGGGGGCGTCCGCCCCCGCGCCCTGCGGGGCGTCGCCGAGCGTCAGGGTCACCGGGATGCCGCCGCCCGCCACGCGTTCCAGCCGGGACCTGAAGTCCGCGGAGGCGAGGCCCTCGGCGCTCGTGAACACGGTGACGCCGCTCGCGTCGCCGGCCGGGGCGGCGGCGTAGACGGGCTCCGCGCCGCGCAGCCGGACGATCCGCTGCGCCGCGTCCGCCAGGGCCCCGTGCGTGTACCGGCTGAGGTAGAGGTCGGCGCGGGCCGGATCGGCCCGCGGATCCGCCCGGTGCGCGGCCTCCAGCAGGAGGCGGCCGCGGGCCAGGTCCGTGACGCAGAGCGTCACCCGGCCCGGGGGCGCGTCGGTGATCTGGGTGGAGTACACGTCGGCGAAGGCGCCCCGGCCCTGTTCCCCGACGGCCTGCGAAAGGGCCGCCGCCTCGGGGGTGTTGGCGGGCGTGCCGTCGATCACGGTCGGCGGCGCCTGCCCGCCGTCCGGGCCGGAGCCGGATCCGGGGCAGCTCCGGGGGCTCGTGGCGCTGATGGGGGCGGGGCGCTCGGGGCTGCCCCCGCCGGCGGGCGTGGTCCCGCAGCCGGTGAGCAGCGCGGCCGCCGCCACGCCGGTCACGGCGGTCGCGGCGGCCCTGCGGGTGAACTGTGCGGTGGTCGTACGGCGCATCGTCCTCGGTCCCCTTTCGGAGCACGGCGGTGGTCGGCACGGAAGGGACGTGCCGACCGGTCCGCCGGTTCCTTCCGGTGCGGACGGGAGCGCGTCAGGCCGCGGCGCCGCCGTCGACGGCCGGGGAGTTTCCGAAGGCCTTGACCGCCTGGTAGTAGGTCCAGGCGGTGGAGTCGCAGGAGGCCTTCTTCACCCCCGAGTACGCGGCGCAGACCCGCTTGAGGTCGGCGTACAGGGCGTCGTCGAGGCGGGACTTGTTCGCCGGGAAGATGCCCGCCGCCTTGTGGTTGCGGTAGCCGAAGTCGTGGCGCGCGCAGGCCGTCGCGAACGGGAAACCGAACGGATTGTCGGGGGAGGAGGAGCAGTAGTCGGTCGACCAGTCGAACCCGTACGCCGCCCACGGGGTCCGGTTGTTCCGCGCCGACAGCCAGGCGTTGTAGCTCGCCGCGCTGGTCTGGGTCCAACTGCTCAGCACCTGCGGCTTGTCGGCCGGCGCGGCGGAGGCGGGCCCCGCGAAGACGAGGAGCGCGGCGGTGGCCGGGACGAGCGCGGCGGTGAGTCTACGGCGCATCAGGAACCTCCAGGGGAAGGGCGCGCCGGGGGGATCGACGGCGCGGCGTGCCCAGGATGTACGGCCGAGATAAAGGGATGGCATCGCGCGGCTTGACAACCGGAAACGCGCCGGGCCCCCGTCCCTGAAGGGACGGGGGCCCGGCGCGTGGCGCGGCGTGGCCGTGCGGGCCGTCAGGCGACCGGCTAGCGGCCCTTCCTGCCCCAGCTCTGGCTGTCCAGGATGCGGCCGTGCTCGTTGCGCAGGGTGGCCGCGTCGCGGTGGTCCCAGACGTAGTTGGTCCGGTCCTGGTACACGTCGTGGGCGGTGTCCTTGCCCTTGCCCGTGTGGACCTTGACGCTGGCGTGGCCGTCGAGGCGCAGGTTGCGGAAGTGGTAGCGGTTGCCCTGGCGGTCGGTGAGGGTGTAGCCGCGCAGGTTGACCGGCTTCTTCCCGGTGTTCTTCACCTCGACCCACTCGCCGTTGAGGCTGCGGTTGGAGCGGTCGTCGCGGCCGGGGCTGTCGTACTGCACCTTGCCGATCATGATCGTGGAGTGCTTGCCCGTCATGCCGTGACCGTGACGACCGTGGTCGCGGCCGTCGGCGGCCGCGGCCGGGAGGGCGGCAGCGCCGAGGACGGCGGCGGAGGCCACGACGGTGGCGAGGACGCGGCGAGTGGTGCGCGAAGCAGACATGGAGATGTCACCTCAAGAACGTGCGGGTCCCCGGCTTGCTGCCGGGAACCCACACTGTGGCGCGCGCGCCGAGCGTTTTCTAGCAAAACGCCCAAGGTTACCGAATACAGACAAATAGGCAATATTCTATGATTGGCGTGTGATCGGAGTGGCGTGAACGGGTTCTGGCTGTGGTTCGTCGCGGTGGGTCACCGGCTGGGGATCTCATTCGAGTAGGTTCACAGCGAACCGAGAAACCCGCTGACAGCTGCGGCGAACTCCACTGGGACGGTCTCGTGGACGGTGTGTCCGGCGGGGAGTTCGATGAGTCGAGTGTGGGGGCGCCGCGCAGCCAAGTCCTTCGCGTGCTCCGCGCTGAGCACCGAGCTGCGGCTGCCGCGGATGAGCAAGGCTGGGCAGTCGCTGGCGAGCCAGTCGTCCCAGTGGTCCCCGTTGAGGTGCTGCTGACCATGCCGCGAGCGGTAGGTCATCCGGAGTTCGCGGGCGACCGCGCGTGACGCCGCGGGGGCGGCGGCCGGTATCTGCCGGACCGTGGCCGGGTGGCCGAGGTCCGGTCCACCACCATCGAGGACGCCCTCGCCGCCGCGCTGGGGAACCCGCCCCCGAGCAGCTCAGGGAGGTGGCCGACGCCCTCGACGTGCTCGCCCGCCACCTGTCCCGGGACTGACCGCCGCCCTCAGCAGACCGGCCGCCGCCCCGCGTCCCGGGCGGCCTCCTCCTCCGCCGCGACGGGGGTCGGCAGGTCCTGCACCGGCGCGTCGAGCGGCACCAGCAGACCCGCCTGCCCCGGCAGGACCGAGGCCCCGCCCTTCGCGCTCACACGGCCCGTCGGCGCGGCCTCGAGGGTGCCGAGGGCGGCGACGTACGCGGTGAAGCTCTCCATGTCCCGCCGGTGGCGCACCGGTTCCCGGTACCCGCCCAGCGCCGGATAGCCGTCCTGCCCGGTCAGCGTGTACGAGGTCGTCACCACCCGGTACACCCGCTCCGGCCGCAGCGCCTCGCCCCCGATCAGCACGTCGGCGGGCGCGACCCGGTCCCCGGCGGGCCGCGCCGGGTCGAAGGAGTAGCGCACGCCCGCCGACACCGCGAGCGGCGCGTACGTCAGGGCGCCCCGCGCGTCCGTCGCCCACTGCTGCTCCAGCGCGTCGTGCAGCTGCGCCCCGCTGACCGAGGCCGTGACCAGCGGATTCCCGTACCCCACCGCCTGCCACGCCCGTTCGAAGGTGACGGCGTCCTCGCCGGGCGCCGCCACCAGGTCGGTATTGATCACGCTGCGGCCCGCCCGCGGCGCGAGCGCGATCAGCGCCAGGTCCGCGGGAGGCGGCGCGGGGACGGGCCGGGGGCTGGTGTCGAAGGGGTCCGGCGCCTGCGCGGCCGCCCACAGCGCCCAGTCGGCCACCAGGTTCCCCATCGTGCTCTCCCCGGCCGCCGAGAGCTGCCGCCGGAAGGGGGCGCGCTGGCGCCCGATGGTCCGGCCGGCCCGCTCCCGGGCGAAGCCCCGCCAGTAGTCCACCACCTCCCGCAGGCCCGGATCCTCCGGCACGTCATGGGAGTTGGGGTGGTTGGTCGAGGTGGTCAGCTCCCGCACCACCGCGCCGGTGTCCGCGTCGAGCCGCAGCGTGATCTCGTTGACGATCTGCCCGTGGCAGCCCGCCTCCACGAACGGCCGCGGCCGTCCGGCCGGGTCCGGCAGCATCATGGTGAAGGCCCGGTGCCAGTGCCCGGTGACGATCGCGTCGATGTCCGCCGACACCCGCAGCGCCAGCTCGTACGCCGGACCGCTCGGCGCGGTCCCCGAGTCGAACGCGTCCCCGGCCACCGCCCCGTCGTGCATGCTCAGCACGATGGCGTTGACCCCCTGCGCCTTCAGCAGCGCCGCGCACCGGTCGGCGGCGGCGACCTCGTCCGAGGTGCGCAGCCCGGGCTGGAACGAGTTCGGGAAGCCCTCCGTGCCCAGCGCGGTCAGGTGGATGAACCCGACGGGCAGCCGCCGCCCGCCCGGCGCGCTCACCCACTCGATGTTGTACGGGGGCAGTACGGGCGTCCCGTCGCCCTGGCCCGCCGTCACGTTCGCGCTGTAGTAGCGGAAGTCGGCGCCGTGGAACCGCAGTCCCGCCGAGTCCGTGAAGGAGTGGGTGACCCCGGCCCCCTCGGCGGCGGCGCCCGCGCCCCGCTCCATGTGCTCCGTCAGGAAGCCCGGCGTCCGGTCGAACTCGTGGTTCCCGGCGGTCGCGAAGTTCAGCCCCAGCCGGTTCAGCGCCTCGATGGTCGGCTCGTCGGACAGGCTGAAGGCGGGGAACTCCCACCCCGAGAACAGATCGCCGGGAGCGAAGAAGAAGGAGTTCGCCCACCCGGCCCGCAGCCGCTCCAGGTGGGTGGCCATGTGCGCGACCCCGCCGACGGTGTACGTCGCCCCGTCCGCCCCCGTGATCACCGCGTCCCGGGCCGGGGGACCGCTCAAGTACCCGTGCAGATCGGTGATGTTCAGCAGCTGTACGTCGACGTACCCGGCCGCGCCGGCCGCGTCGAGCGCCGCCGCGCTGCCCGCGACCGCGGTCCCGGTGAGCGCCTTGACCCCGATCGCTCCGGCGGCCGTCAGGAACCGCCGCCTCCCCAGGCCGGCCCCCGCGCCCGCCCTCCTGCCCGCCCCTGTCATCGTCCCGTCCCCTTCCGGCCGCTGTCGCACGGGTCGTGTCCCCTTCACAACGTCCGGCCGACGGGGGCGTCACGCGCCGGTCACACCTGCTTGAGTGCGAACCCGGCGCCCTGGGCGGGGGCGTGCTCGGCGCGGTAGCGCTTCATGAACTTGAACATCAGGACGACGGAGGCGATCGGCACGCCCCAGTTGCAGATCCAGTTCAGGTCGCCGTCGGCCGGGGCGGCGAGGGCGATCAGGTGGGCCACGGTCATCAGGGCGAACACGCCGCCCCACGCCGCGGAGAAGAGCCGGTTCGTCTTCTTGAAGAAGGGGGAGCTCCAGGCCGCCGCGGGGACCTCCTGGCGGGCGTACTGCTCGGTGAAGGGCATGAACGGCAGGGTCAGGAAGATCAGTACGGCGAGTACGGCGGTCGCCACCGTCCGGCCGTAGTCGGTGACGAAGACCTCGGCTCCGTGCCCGCCGATCCAGGCCACCGCCGAGAGCCCCGCGAAGGTCACCACGCCCATCGCGTCCAGCAGCATCACCTTGCCGCGCACCAGCGCCGGACTCGCGAGGGTCAGCGAGACCAGCGCGGCGAGCGCCGCCGACCACTGGGGGGCGAGACCGCTGCCCGCCGCCTCGGAGAAGGCGATCCAGGGGACGAAGCTGATGAGCGGGTTCGACTTCATGGCCGGGTCTCTTTCGGTCGGGGTGTGTCCGGCCTGCCCTCCTGGCCTGACAGGTCAAAAGTAGAACGTTCCCTTGTGACATGTCAATAGTGGAATGTAGCCTCGTGTCCATGAGCCTCCGACACGCACTCCTCGGCCTGCTGACCGACCGCCCCTCCAGCGGGTACGACCTGATGAAGCTGTTCGACACCACGCTCGCCAACGTCTGGCGCGCCACCCAGAGCCAGGTCTACGGGGAGCTGACCCGGATGGCCGGCGCCGAGCTCGTCGACGTCTCCGCCGAAGGCCCCCGGGGGCGCAAGGAGTACACGCTGCGCCCCGAGGGCCGGGCCGAGCTGGAGCGCTGGCTGACCACCCCCGCCCCGCCCCAGCCGCTGCGCAGCGACGCCATGCTGCGCGTCTTCTTCCTCGGCCTCCTCCCGCCCGAGGGGGCCCGCGAGCACCTCGCGCGCATGGCGGCGGTGGAGGACGGGCAGCGGGTCCGGCTGGAGCGGCTGCGCGACAGCCACGCGTGGACGGGCCATCCGCTCGCGCTCTCCGGGCGCCTGGTCCTGGAGTACGGACTGCGCGACGCCGAGGCCAGGCGGGAGTGGGCCCGCTGGGCCCTCGGCCAGATCCCGGGGCGGGGGCGCGGCGAGGCCTGAGCGGTCGGGGCAGATCGGGCTTACGGGTTACGGGTTACGGGGCTGCCGGGGCCGGGGCGAGGCCGTCCGCCACCAGGCCGGCCAGCACCGCCCGGCCCAGCGCCTGCACCGCCGACTGCGGCCGGACCATCACGGTGAACTCCTTGATCCGCCCCTGCGCGTCCAGGTGCAGCAGGTCGATGCCGTGGATCTCCTTGCCGTCCACGGTGGCCCGGAAGACCAGCACCGCCGCCGGGGCCTCGGATCCGTCCACCCCGGTCTCGGCGGCCCCATCGAACCGCCCGACGTAACGGAAGTCCTCGAAGGTCCGCAGCAGCACCCCGAAGAGCCCGAGCACCATCGGCCGGCCCTCGAAGGGGGTGAACTTCACGGGGCTGTAGAGCCGCACGTCCTCGGTGAACAGCTCCTCCAGGGCGGTGAGGTCACGGGCGTCGACGGCGGCGCGGAAACGGTCCACGGTGCTCGCGGTGGTGGTCATGACGGCTCCTTGATTAGTAGCGAACATGATTAGTCACTTTCTTGACTATGATGGCGCAGGGTCATGCCCGTGACCAGGGCCCGTGACCAGGGCCCGCGAGGGACGAAGAAGAGGAAGGCGGCACCCCGATGGCACTGCGCCACGCCGTACTGGCGGCGCTGCTCGACGAGGAACTGAGCGGCTACCAGCTGGCCAAGGCCTTCGACATGGGGGTCGCCAACTTCTGGCACGCCCTCCCGCAGCAGCTCTACGTCGAACTCGCCAAGCTGGAACAGGAAGGCCTGATCGCGGGCCGCGAGGTCGTCCAGGACACCCGCCCCAACAAGCGGCTGTTCCGAGTCACCCCCACGGGTCTGGCCGAGCTGGACCGCTTCACGGCCGCCGTCACCAAGCCGTCCTTCATGCGCGACGACCTGGTCGTCAAGGTCCAGGCCGCCGACCACGTCGACACCGGCGCACTGATCACCCAGCTCACCGAACGGGCCATCTTCGCCAGCGCCAAGATCGAACTCTTCGACGCGATGCTGTGGAAGATGCGCGGCCAGCGCACCGAGGAGGAGTACCTGCGCCACGGCGACCGCATCGGCCCGTACCTGACCTGCCTGCGCGGCCTCGAATTCGAACGCGCCAACCGCGAGTGGTACGAGCGCACGATCACGGTCCTGCGCGAAAGGCACCCCGACCATGCCTGACCCGACCATGCCTGACCCGACCACGCCGGAGGCGACGATGCCCGAGCCGGTCACGCCGGAGCGGACCACGCCGGAGCCGACGACGGCCGAGCCGAACACGCCGGAGGCGGTCACGGCCGGGGCAGCCATGGCCCGGGACGGCCTCCCGCACCCCCTGCGGTTCGTCGCCCTCGGCGACAGTCAGACCGAAGGGCTCGGCGACGGCGACGACACCACCGGCCTGCGCGGCTGCGCCGACCGCTTCGCCGAGGCGCTGGCCCTCCACCACCCCGGCGCCACCGGCGCCACCGGCGCCCCAGGCGCCCCCGGCGTCCTGTACGCCAACCTGGCGGTGCGCGGCCGCCTCTCGGGCCAGGTCAGGGCCGAGCAACTGCCCGCCGCCCTCGCGCTGCGCCCCGACCTGGCCACCGTCGTCGCCGGGGTCAACGACCTGCTGCGGCCCCGCTTCGACCCCGACGAGACCGCCGGCCACCTGGAGGCGATGTTCGCGGCGCTCACCGGCCAGGGCGCCCGCGTCGCGACCGTCACCTTCCCCGACATCGGCCTGCTCGTCCCGCTCGCCCGCCCGCTCGGCTCCCGCGTCACCGCCCTCAACGCCCGGATCCGGCTGGCCGCCGACCGCCACGGCGTCGCCGTCGCGGACACCGCCCGGTACCCCGTGGTCACCGACCCCCGCCTCTGGAGCCCGGACCGCCTGCACGCGAGCCCGCTCGGCCACGCGCGCATCGCCGCGGCCGTCGCCCACGCCCTCGCCCTGCCCGGCAGCGACGACGCGTGGACCCGCCCCCTGCCCGGCCCCGGCCCGGCGCCCCGCACCCTGGCGTCCGAACTCCGCTGGGCCACCGCCTTCCTGACCCCCTGGCTCAGCCGCCGCCTGCGCGGCCGCTCCTCCGGCACGGACCGCACCGCGAAACGCCCCACCCTGCTCCCGGTGACCCCGTACGCGCCGGACGCCCGACCCCGACACGATCAGGCCCCCGGTCACTGAACCCGACCCACCCAGGCGGGCTCCCGCTCAGGCCCCCGGCCTCGGCGATGGCGACGGCGACGGCGACGGGCCGCGCGCCGCGTCCGTTGCCGTCAGGGCCGCGGCCAGTCTGCGGGCGTCGGCCGGGTCCGTGGCGTCGTAGCCGGTGAGGAGGTGGATCCGGCCGAGCCGGTAGGTCAGGGTGTTGCGGTGCACCGTCAGGGCCTGCGCGGCCTCCGCGCGCCGGTAGCCCGACGCGATGAACTCCCGCAGGGTGTCCAGCAGATGGGGCTGGTCCCCGAGCGGCGCCAGGGTCCGGGCCAGCGCGTCGCGGGCCGGGCCCGGCTGCACGAGCTGGTACTCCACGGCCAGGTCGGCCAACCGGTACAGCCCCGGGCCCCGGCCCAGCGCCTCGGCCAGCGACAGGACTTCGGACGCCTCCGTGTGCGCCTGCGCCACCGCCGCGTGCCCCCGCGCCCTGGCGGCCGCCGCGATGCAGCGCTGCTCGGTCGCCGCGTCGAGCCGCCCGAGCAGCCGCCGCGCCGCGCACGGCGGGTGCCGCAGCCCGTCCGGCCGCCCCGGGCCCGCGCCCGTACCGCCTCCGCCTCCGCCTCCGTCACCGTCCTCCACCACCGGCACGAGCAGCACCCCGCCCTCGCCCTTGAGCGTGGCCAGCACCTCCGGATTGCGGTCGAGTTCGGTCCGTACGGCGCGCAGCACCCCCGTCGCGGCGCCGCCGTGCGCGTCGGGCAGCCGGAAGACGACCACGTCGTACCGCTCCGCGAGCGTGCGCCCGTACCGCTCCGCCGCCCGCCGGGCCGGACGCCCGGCGAGCAGGACGTCGGCCAGATTCCGGCCGTGTTCGCGCTGCTCCCAGTCCAGGTCCGCCTGTTCGCGTACGTACGCCGCGGCGACCTTCGGCATCACCTCGCCCAGGAAGCCGAGCAGCCGCGTCCCCAGCACGTACGGATCGACGGACGGATCGACGGACGGATCGATGGACGGAGCGACGTCCGGATCGATCCCCGGCCCGCTCCCAGGCCCGTCCCCCGACCCCGCCCCCACCCCCGCGGCGGCCAGCGCCAGCTTCCACGCCTCGCCCGCCCCCAGCGAGTAGACCCGCAGCACGGCCTCCAGCGGCACCCCGTCCCGGGCCCGTTCCGCCCCCCACGCGACAGGCGCGGCCAGCTCCGGCGCGGTCGGCGGCCGGCCCTCGGCGAGGGTGGTCAGGAACAGCCGCAGCACCGCCTCGGTGTTGGCGAGGAGGTCCCCGGCGATGACGCTGTCGGGCAGCAGCCGGTAGGCGGGGATCTCGGCCGTCAGGTGCGCGACGGTCGCCGCGGCGATCTCCCCGACCCGGGGCAGCAGCGACGCGGCGAATCCGGACTCGTCCATCCGCGCATTGTCACCGTGCACAAACGCGGGTGGAAGCTTTCTGCGCGTACCGCCAGGGGACAGCGGGTCCCGGCCGGAGCATCCTGTGCAGTCCGACCAGATGTCGGGCCGGCCCCCCGGCCCGACGCGTCCGGCCAGAACGGCTCACCCCCTCAGGAGAGTTGCGATGACAGCGACCGCACACCCCGTCCGCAGGTGGCTCGCCCGGGCCGCCCTCCCGGTGGCCCTCGCCCTGGCGGCCACGACGGCCCCGGCCCGGGCGGCGGAGCCGGCCCCCGCCGCCGCCCCGGCCCCCGCCGCCGCGGCCTCCGGCGGCATCAACGACTTCTCCTGCCGCCCGAGCGCGGCCCACCCGGAGCCGGTCGTCCTCCTCCACGGCACCTTCGCGACCTGGTACGAGGACCTCAACTACCTCCAGGCCGACCTCGCCGCCCGCGGCTACTGCACCTTCGCCCTCACCTACGGCGCCTACGAGGGCTTCCCGCTGGTGGGCGGTCTGAAGCCGGTGGCCGTCTCCAGCGTGGAGATCAAGGAGTACGTCGAGCGGGTGCGCGCCGCCACCGGCGCCGCCCAGGTCAGCGTCGTGGGCCACTCCGAGGGCGGCCTGCAGGCCCTCTACCTCGCGAAGACGCAGGGCATCCAGACCCACATCAAGGCCGTCGTCGCCATCGCGCCCCCGACCCACGGCACGGACGCCGCGCGCCTGGTCGACCTCGGCGACAAGGTCCTCGGCCGCGGCACCCTCGACCACATCGCGGCCACGCTCGGCATCCCGGTCCTGTCCGACGAGTTCCCCGGCGGCCCCGCCATCGTCACCCTCAACGACGGGCCGGTGGCCCAGCGCGGGATCGCGTACACGATCATCTCGTCGCGCTACGACGAGCTCGTCACCCCGACCGAGACGGCGTTCGTCCGCGAACCGGGCGTCGACAACCGCTACGTGCAGGACTCCTGCCCCCTGGACCCGGTGGGCCACATCGGCGAGGCGTACGACCTCAACGTCTGGCACCTGGTCCGGGGCGCCCTCGACCCGAGCCGCGCGACCCCCCTCCTGATCTGCGCCGTCGGCTCCCCGGGCTGAACCGTCCCGGCCACGGGCCCGGTTCATGGTCAGGGCGCGGTGGCTTCCCAGGCCGCCTCGATCATCCGGAAGACCTCGTCGACCGTGGCCCCGGGATCGTCCGCCCGGCAGGCCAGCGCGTAGGCGTCGATGGTGAACCGCGCGGTCGCCCGGCAGGCCGTCGCGCTCCGGGACAGGCGGGGATCGGCGGCCAGCGCCGCGGCCAGCGCCTGCGCGTGACGCAGGCTCATCGACTCCTCGTACTCCCGCAGGGCGGGGGACCCCTCGATCATGCGCCGGAGGGGGGCACTCCCCTCCGCGGTGCAGTGCCGCACCAGGGCCTGGACGGTGTGGCGCAGCGCGGGGATGAGCGGCTCGTGCGGCGGCCGGTCGGTCACCGCCCGCGTGAGGCGCTGCTCGAAGTCCTGGTCGCGCTCGAAGACCAGGGCCTCCTTCGAGGCGAAGTGGGCGAAGACGGTGGTCACGGCCACGTCGGCCTCGGCCGCCACGTCACGGATGCCCACGGCGTCGTACCCGCGCTCCAGGAAGAGGCACAGCGCGGTGTCGGCGATCTTCTGACGGGTCGCGGCCTTCTTGCGTTCGCGGCGCCCGGTCGTCTCGGTCATGCCCTGACACTACCAGGTAGGAATCCAGCACTGTTGCAAAATGCTAACCGTTAGGCCTATCTTCGGCCGCATGAGGAAAATCAGCTTCGCCGCCTTCGGCGGTCCCGAGGTCCTGCACCTGGTGGAAGCCGAGGAGCCCCACGCGGGCCCCGGCCGGATACGCATCGCGGTACGGGCGGCGGGCGTCAACCCCGTCGACTGGAGGGTCCGGGAGGGCCAGGTCCTGGGAGCCCATCCGGTCGAGCTGCCCGCCGGGGTCGGACTGGACGCCGCCGGGGTGGTGGACGAGGTCGGCGAGGGCGTCGAGGGGATCGAGGTCGGCGACCGCGTGTTCGGCGAAGGCGTCGATACGTACGCCGAATTCGCCGTGCTGTCGGCCTGGGCCCGGATGCCCGAGGGGCTGGACTTCGACGAGGCGGCCGGGTACCCGTCGGTGGTGGAGACCGCGCTGCGCGTCATCCGCGAGGTCGGCGTGCGGCCCGGCCGGACGCTTCTGGTCAGCGGCGCGTCCGGGGGCGTCGGGTCGGCGGTGCTGCAGATCGCCCGCGCCCGCGGCATCAGGGTGATCGGCACGGCCGGGGCCGCGAACCAGGACTACCTGCGCGGCCTGGGCGCGCTCACCACGACGTACGACGAGGGCTGGGTCGAACGGGTGCGGCACCTGGGCCCGGTCGACGCGGCCCTCGACCTGGCCGGCTCGGGCGTGATCCGCGAACTCGTCGAGCTGACCGGGGACCCGCGCAAGGTCGTCTCCATCGCCGACCTCGGTGCGCCGCGCCTCGGCGTGCGGTTCTCCGGCGTGGCCGGGAGCGTGCCGGACGCGCTCGCCGAGGCCGTCGATCTCATCTCCCGGGGCAGGCTCCACATCCCGGTCGCGAAGGCGTACGCGCTCACCGAAGCGGCGGCGGCTCACACCGACAGCCGCGCCGGCCACACCCGCGGGCGCCGCGTCCTGCTCGTCTGAACCGCCGCCCGCCCGGCGTCCGGCTCTGCCCGCCCGGCGTCCCGCTCTGCCCGCCCGCCCCGCGTCCCGCGCCGAACGGCCGGTCGCCAGGTCCCCGTCGGCCGGTCGCCGGGCTCCCTCGGCCGTTCATCAGGCCCCGTCCGCCAGTCACCCCGCCGACGGTGACGGCGCGTGCAGCCCCGCCACCACCATCCGCACCAGCAGGTCGTACGTCTCGTCCAGCTTCTCCGGCAGTTGGAAGCCGCCCCCGGTCTCCAGCGCCGCGAACCCGTGCACGGCCGCCCGCAGGCAGCGCGCCGCGTGGATCGCCGCGGAGTCCTCCAGGCCGTACGCCCGCAGCGTGGCCAGCATGATGCTCACCAGCCGGGCCCCCGCCTCGGCCGTCCGGGGCTCGGGGCGCTGGAGGAGCGCCGCGTACCGGTGCGGATGGCGGCGGGCGTAGGCGCGCCACGCCGTCATCAGGGCGCGGACGGCCTCGTCGGAGGAGCGGCCGAGGACGGCGGCGGCGACCTCGTCCGCCATCTCGTTCGTGATCCGCGCCGACAACAGGTCGCGCAGCTCGGCCAGGCTGCGCACGTGCTTGTAGAGCGACGGGGTCGCGACCCCGGCCCGGGCGGCCACGGCCGACAGCGTCAGCGCGGCGGGCCCGCCCTCGGGACCCTCGCCGCCCTCGTCGATGAGCTTCAGCGCGACCTCGACCACCGCCTCCGCCGACAGCGCCGCCCTAGCCACGGGCGTCGTCCTCGACGGAGCCCGCGGGGCCCGCGGAGCCCAGGAAGGCGAGGATCGCGTCGGCGGTCTCCGCGGGGTACTCGGCGTGCGGGTAGTGGCCCGCCCCCTCGATCATCTCCACCCGGCCCAGGCCCGCGGGCAGTTCCGCCACGATGCCCTCGCCCTCGGCGCGGGAGTCGGCCCAGTCGGGGTCGAGCGTGCCCTCGACGATCAGCGCGGGGCACCCCACGGCACCCAGGCGCGCTCCGGCGTCGGTCGGCGCGGACATCCCCATCGCGGCGACCACGGCCATCCGCCCGGGCCTGCGCAGGTCGCCTTCCAGCGCACCGAGCCGGGCGGCCAGCGCGGCCCGCCCCATGTGCGGGTGGGCGTGGCGCAGGTACCGCGTCCACAGCCCCACGCTGCGCAGCACCCCGGCCCCCATGAGCAGCAGCATTCCCTTGCGGTAGCGCCCCTGCCGCGCCATGGCGCCCAGGTCGATCTTCTGCGCTCGCGTGAAGGGGGCGATCTCGACGACCGCGCGGACCAGCCCCGGCTCGTCGGCCGCCGCGATGGTGGCGGCGCCGCCCGCGAAGGAGTGGCCCACCAGGACGGCGGGGCCGCCGCCGAGGTGCCGTACGAGCGCCAGCAGGTCGCCCGCCACATCGGTCCGGCTGTACGAGGCCCACCCGGCGTCGGACTCGCCGTGTCCCCGCAGATCGGTACGGGCGACCCGGTAACCCGCACCGGTCAGGAGCGCGGCCAGCTCGCCGTACGCCCCGCGGTTGTCCCCCATCCCGTGCGCCAGCACGACCAGCGGGCCCTCGCCCGCGACGTCGTACGCGAGCTGTCCGCCTTCGACCTTCAGGAACTCGGTCATCGCCCTGCCCTCTTCCGGAGACCTGCGAGCTAATGTCTGTTGCCATTAAGCTAATGCCATTAGCCGACCCCGTCAAGGCCCCTGCCGCGGCCCCCGCCAAGGCCCTCGCCGAGGCGTCGGCCGGGGCAGCGGGAGCGGTCAATTCGGACCGGGTGATTCCGGACAGGTTTTCGGATACCGGCGGCCCGTTCGGGCGGGTCAGGTTCCGGTCGGCCGGGCAGGCGCGCCCCGAGCCCCGGGTGTGCCCGTGCCGCCCGGTGAGGTCGAAGGCCCGGCCTTTGGCGTAATGACAACTATGCGGCGATTGGCCGGTATTCACCCCGCTGGCCCGCTTATGGGCTGCTCCGGGGCCAGGTTCCAAAGTCCGTACGTTACGGTAACTTCGCTTTCTGTCACCAGGAAGCATCCCCCACCCCACCCTTCCCGCGCGGCCGCCGCGGCAGTTCGCGCTGCCCGTGCGGCGTCCGCGCACGCTCGTCCAGCCTGGAGACACACGTGAGTACGACCGAGCGAGGCAGCCGGTTCGAGGCCTTAGGGGCCCACATACCGGCGCACACGCTGACCACCCGTGACCTGATCGGACGGACCGGCTCCCTCCACGGCGTGGACGTCCAGCGGATCACCGGAGTCGTGGAGCGCCGGGTCGCCGACCCGGATCCCGCCGCGGGTGAGGACTCCTTCGGAATGGCCCTGTCGGCCGCGCGCGACGCGCTGGCCGTCTCCCGCTACGAAGCCGCCGACCTCGACATCGTCATATCGGCGTCCATCACCCGCTTCAAGGACGGCGGCCGCTTCACCTTCGAACCGTCCTTCGCCGCCTCGCTGGCCCGGGAACTCGGCGCGCGTTCCGCGATCCACTTCGACGTCTCCAACGCCTGCGCGGGCATGATGACCGGCGTCTACCTGCTCGACCGGATGATCCGCTCCGGCGCGGTGCGCCGCGGCCTGGTCGTCAGCGGCGAGCAGGCCACCCGCGTCGCCGACACGGCCGCGCGCGAGCTGAGCGACTCCTACGACCCGCAGTTCGCCTCGCTCTCCGTCGGCGACTCGGGAGCCGCCGTGATCATGGACCGGGCCACCGACGAGGACGACCGCATCCACTACGTCGAGATGCTGACCTGCTCCGAGTACTCCCACCTGTGCATGGGCATGCCCAGCGACCGCAGCGAGGGCATCGCCCTCTACACGGACAACAAGAAGATGCACGACAAGGACCGCCTCGCCCTCTGGCCCCGGTTCCACCAGGACCTGCTGGCCAAGGCCGGCCGGGACTTCGCGGCGGAGGACTTCGACTACGTGGTCCAGCACCAGGTCGGCACCCGCTTCATCGACTACGTCAACGCCACCGGCGAGCGGGAGTTCGACGCCCCGATGCCCACCTCCCTCGCGGTCGTGGAGCGCTTCGGCAACACCGCGACCACCTCCCACTTCCTGACCCTGCGCGAGCACCTGCGGGCCGGCACCGCCCGCCCCGGCTCCACCTTCCTGCTGGTCCCCGCCGCCTCCGGCGTCGTGACCGGCGCCCTGTCCGCCACGATCACGAACATGGGGGTCTGAGCCATGGGCATGGTCATCACCACCGCGGCCACCGCGTACTTCGGCGGCTCCGCCACGTCCGGCGGGACCACCACCGTCGCCCTCGCGGGCCGCGCCGCCCGCGCGTGCCTCACCCGGGCCGGGCTGTCCCCCGCGGCCGTCGGCGTCCTCGTCAACGTCGGGGTCTACCGCGAGTCCAACACCTTCGAACCGGCCCTCGCCGCCCTGGTCCAGAAGGAAGCGGGCATCAGCCTGGACTACCTCGCCGACCCCGCCCCGGCCTTCTCCTTCGACCTCATGAACGGTGCCTGCGGGGTACTGGGCGCCGTCCAGGTCGGCCAGGCGCTCCTCGACACCGGCAGCACCGAGCGCCTCCTGATCACCGCGGCCGACGTGCACCCCGGCGGCGACGCGCGCAGCGACCCCGAATACCCGTACGCCGACCTCGCGGGCGCCTGGCTGCTGGAGCGCGGCGCCGACCCCGGCAGCGGGTTCGGTCCCGTACGCCACTACGCGCCCGAGGGGCCGGTCGGCACCGAGGGGTACCTCGACACGGCGCGCATGGGCGGCGACGGCCGCTCCCTGATCACCGTGCGCCGCGAGCCCGGCCACGCCGCCCGCCGCAGCGCCCTGGCCGCCACCGCGGCCGCCGCCTACGCGCGGGAGTTCGGGCTCGACCTCGCCCGCACCCTCGTCATCGGGCCGCCGGAGCCGGCTCCCGCGGAGGTTCGGGGGGCGCAACCGGCGGAGGTTCGGGCGCCGGAATCCGCCGGGGAGCCGCACACCGCCGCCCCCGTGCTCGGCTACCTCCGGGCGCTGGACGCCGGCCGCCCGCGCGACTGCGACCGGCTGCTCTTCGTCAGCGTGGGCGCGGGCCCCAGCGTGGTCTGCGCGAGCTACACCCCCGAGGGCTGGTGAAAGGCGTGAGCGCGAGCGCGCAGGCGAACGCGCAGGCGAACGCGCAGACGAACGCGCAGGCGAACGCGGCACCGGAGAGCCCGGCCGGTGTGCGCCTCGCCGACCCCGACGCCCGCGAGGGCATGGCCGGTCTCGACGCCCGTGAGGCCATGGCCGGTCTCGCCGACCATCTGGCCCGCAACGCCGCCGCCTTCCCCGACCGGCCCGCCGTCATCCACCCCGAGCACGGCGCCCGCGAGCCGGACGGCCGCCCCCGCTACCGCACCGTGTCCTACGGCCGGTTGCAGCGGCAGGTGGAGGAACTCGCCCACGGCCTGACCCGGGCCGGGATCACCCGGGGCACCAAGACCGTCCTGATGGCACCGCCCGGCCCCGACCTCTTCGCCCTCGCCTTCGCGCTCTTCCGCATCGGCGCCGTCCCCGTCGTCGTCGACCCCGGCATGGGGCTGCGCCGCATGCTCCACTGCTACCGGGCCGTCGGCGCGGAGGCGTTCATCGGACCCCCGCTCGCCCACCTCGTACGCGTCCTGGGCCGCCGCACCTTCGCCGCCGTACGGATCCCCGTCACCCTGGGCCGCGGCCTGCCCGGAGGCCTCGGCGGGCACACCCTCGCCCGGCTGCGCGCCCTGCCGGGACCGGGCAGCGCACCCGCTCCCGCACCCGCTCCCGTCGGCGGCGACGACCTGTTGATGATCGGGTTCACCACCGGAAGCACCGGCCCCGCCAAGGGAGTCGAGTACACCCACCGGATGGCGCTGTCGATCGCCCGCCAGATCGAAGCCGCCCACGGCCGGACCCGGGACGACACCTCGCTCGTCACCCTCCCCTTCTACGGCCTCCTCGACCTGGTCTACGGTTCCACGCTCGTCCTCGCCCCGCTGGCCCCGGCCAAGGTGGCCCAGGCGGACCCGGCCCTGCTCGTGGACGCGCTGGAACGATTCGCCGTCACCACCGTCTTCGCCTCGCCCGCCCTCCTGCGCAACCTCGCCGA
Organism: Streptomyces sp. NPDC002138; assembly: GCF_040296485.1. Taxonomy (NCBI): domain Bacteria; kingdom Bacillati; phylum Actinomycetota; class Actinomycetes; order Kitasatosporales; family Streptomycetaceae; genus Streptomyces; species Streptomyces sp. NPDC002138. The sequence goes on from NZ_JBEOXE010000045.1 coordinate 22,179, forward strand.
CCACCTCACCACCCACGACGGCCACCCCCTGCCCGACCTGCGCTGCGTGGTCTCCGGCGGAGCGCCCGTCCCCGACGAGGTCGTCGCCCGACTGCGCGCGGTCCTCGACGAGAAGGCCCGCGTCCACGTGACGTACGGCGCCACCGAGGTACTGCCGATCACCTCGATCGAGTCGGAGGACATCCTGGGGGAGCGGGCGGCCCGTACCGCCACGGGAGCCGGCACCTGCGTCGGCCGGCCCGTCCCCGGAACCCGGGTCCGCATCGCCCCCGTCACCGACGGCCCGCTCCCGCGCCTGCTCCCCGGCGAACCGCCCTTGCCCGTGGGCCGCGTCGGCGAGATCCTCGTCGCGGGCGAGTCCGTCAGCCCCCGCTACCACGGCGCGCCCGACGCGGACGCCCTGCACAAGACGTACGAGTACGAGTACGAGTACGAGTCCGCGTCCGGGTCCGAGGAGACGGGCGGGCGTGGGGACGAGGGCCCGGGCGGGCGCGCGGACCAGCACCCGCGCGGCAGCGCTCCCCTCGTCTGGCACCGCACCGGTGACCTGGGCTACCTCGACGCCGACGGCCACCTCTGGTTCTGCGGCCGCAAGGCCCAGCGGGTGCGCACCGACGGCCAGGATCTGCACACCGTGCGCTGCGAGGGCGTCTTCAACGCCCACCCGCTGGTCCGGCGCACGGCCCTCGTGGGGGTCGGCGCCGGGACCGCCGGGGGCGCCGGGACCGCCGGGGGCGTTGGCCCCGGCCCCGACTCCGGTCCCGCCGCCCCACCGCCCGGGGCCCCTCGCCCCGTCGTCTGCGTGGAGACCGCGCACCCGCTCGACGCCGACGCCTGGCACCACCTCACCGCCGAACTCCGGGCCCTGGCCGCCGCCCACGCCCCCAGCGCCCCGGTCGAGGAGTTCCTGCGCCACCCGGCCTTCCCCGTGGACGTCCGGCACAACGCCAAGATCGGCCGCGAGGAGCTGGCCCGCTGGGCCGAGCGGCAGCTGGCCCCGCCCCCGCGCCCCTGGTCCCGCGCCCGCGCCGCCCGCCTGGTCCCGCTCGCCGGATGGGCGTACCTGCTCGGCGGCGCCGTCTGGGCGGCCATCGCGGGCGCCCCCGACGTACCGCCGCTGCACTGGCTGTGGTGGGCCGACGCGGTCCTCAGCACCGTCGGGCACGCCGTCCAGATCCCCCTCGCCCTGCCCCGGGGCCGGGCCGCCGGACACGGCCGCGCCGCCACCGCCGCGCTCACGATGCTCTACGGCGCCACCTGGTGGCGGTCGCTGTGAACATCCTGATCACCGGAGCCACCGGCTTCCTCGGCGGCCACCTCGTCGACGCCTGCCTGCGCGAAGGGCACGCCGTACGGGCCCTGGTGCGGCCCGGCTCCGACACCGCCCGGCTGCGCGCCCTGCCCGCACTCGAACTCGCCGTCGGCGACCTGGCCGACCCCGTGTCGCTGCGCGCGGCGGCCGCCGGCCAGGACGTCGTCCTGCACAGCGCCGCCCGGGTCGTCGACCACGGCACCCGCGCGCAGTTCCACGAGGCGAACGTCGCCGGGACCCGGCGCCTGCTCACCGCGGCGCGGACCGCGGGCGCCCGCCGGTTCGTCTTCGTCTCCAGCCCCAGCGCGCTGATGCGGGTGCGCGAGGGCGACCGGCTCGGCCTCGACGAGCGCGTCCCGTACCCCACCCGCTTCCTGCACCACTACGCCGCGACCAAGGCCCGCGCCGAGCAGGACGTACTCGCCGCGCACACCCCGGAGTTCACCACCTGCGCCCTGCGCCCGCGCGGCATCTGGGGCACCCGCGACCACGCGGGCTTCCTGCCGACCCTGATCGGCGCGATGCACGCCGGACGGCTCCCCGACCTCTCCGGCGGCAAGCGCGTCCTGGTCTCCCTGTGCCACAGCGACAACGCGGTGGACGCCTGCCTGCGGGCCGTCGCGGCCCCCGCCGAACGGGTCGGCGGCAAGGCCTACTTCGTCGCCGACCGCGAGGTGACCGACCTGTGGGCCTTCCTGGCCCGGGTCGGCGCCGACCTCGGCTGCGCGCCGCCCGCGCCCCGCGTCCCGCTCGTGGCCGGGCGCGCCCTGGCCGCCGCCGCCGAGACCCTGTGGCGGCTGCGGCCGGGAGCGGGCCACGGCGGCCCTCCGCTCAGCCGCTACTCGCTGGCCCTCCTCACCCGTTCCACCACCTACGACACCTCCGCCGCCCGCCGCGACCTCGGCTACGCGGCCCCGCGCACCCAGCCCGACGGCCTGCGCGAACTCCTGCCCTGGGTCCGCTCCCTGGGCGGCCCGCAGGCCTGGTCGCGCCCGAGCACCGGCCGCCCCCAGCGAGGAGCCACCCCCCGATGACCCACCAGACCCACCAGACCCACCAGACCGACCAGACCCACCAGACCCACCAGACCCACGTCACGACGCACGGGGATGCCACCTCCCTCCTCCCCGCCCACTGGTACCGGCGCCCCGTGTCCGCCACCGAGCGGCTCTACCTCGCCGCCGGGGATCCCCGGGGCGCCATGGCCCTGCGGATCGTCATCGAGGGCGATGGCCTGCCCGACCCCGACCGCCTGCGGGCCGCGCTCGCCCGGGCCGCCGAGGCCTGCCCCGGATCACGGCTCGTCCGTACGGGCGCCCAGTGGCGGGCCGAGGGCCCCCCGCCCCGCCTGCGCCACGCCGCCCCGGCGGACCCGCACGACGGCGTCCTCGACGCCACCCTGCTCACCGGCCACACGCACCGCGGTGACCCGCCGGGCTGCGAGGTCCTGGTCGTCCCCGGCCTCGACCCGGCCCGCTCCACCCTGGTCTTCAGCGCCTCCCACGCCCTGATGGACGGTCACGGCGCCCTCCTCTGGGTCCGCGAGGTCTTCCGCGCCCTGCGCGACGAACCTCCCCGCCCGGCCCATTCCCCCGAAACCGACCAAGGCCTCCTCCACCGCCTCAACCTCACCTCCCACCGCCCCACCCCACCCCTGGACCGCCCGTCCCCCCTGGCCCCCGCCGCCCCCTCACCCCGCGCCACCAGCACCTCCGCACATCCCGGCCGAGCCACTGATACCTCCGCCCCCCGCGCCCACGCCGCGGCTGCTGTCACATCGTCAGCCCGTGACACCGGGGGCTCCGCGTCTCCCGGCCAGGGAGCCGGCGGTTCCGCGACCCCGGTCCGTGGCACCCACGGCCCCGAGCGCGCCCTGCCTCCCAGCGAGGGCACCTCAGGCTTTCCCGCGCCCGGCCGTGACGCGGGCTCCGCATTCCCCGACCAGGGCGCCGCGGGCTCCGCGACCCCGGGCCGGGTCACCCATGGTCCTGAGCGCACGCTGCCTCTCGGCGAGGCCGCCGCGGGCTCCGCCGCCGCGGGCTCCGCGGCCCGGGGCCCGGTCACCGACGGCGGAGAACGCACCCTCTGGCTGCGCCGGACCGTGCCCGGTCACCACCCCGCCCTCACCGCACGCCTCGCCCAGGCCCTCGCCGACGCCACCGGGCGGGCCGCCCGGGTCATGATCCCGGCCGACCTGCGCCGGTACGACCCCGACATGGCCGCCACCGGCAACCTCACCCTGCCCCTCTTCCTGGACCTGCGCCCGGACACGGAGTGGACCGTCGCGCACACCCGCCTCCTGACGGCGCTCGCCGAAGGCCGCGAGTGCGCCACCGGTTTCGAGAGCGTGGCCGCCAGGCTGCCGCGGGCGGCCACCGCCCTGCTGCTCCGCGCCGCACAGGCCGCCGCGACCCGCACCGACCGGTACCTGGCCACCGCCGTCGTCTCCCACCTCGGCCGTCTGGACCTGGACGAGTACCGGGGCGGCGGGTTCACCGCCACCGCCCTGCACGCCCTGCCCGTCCACGCGCCGCTGGTACCGATCTCGCTGGTCGCGGCCGAGACCGGTTCGGGCGCCGCCGGCACCGCCCGGACCGAGGTGACGATGGGCGTCCGCGGCGGCGGCGCCACCCTCGCGGTCCGCGCGGCCCACCTCCTCGACGCCACCCTCACCCACATCACGGCCCCCGCCCCCAGGCCCGCGGTCCGGGTCGGCCCCACCCCCGACCCGGACGCGGCCTCCGGCCCCCGCACCGCCTCCACCCCCGGCCCGGGCGACACCTCCGCGTCCCCGCCCGCCCGCGCCCAGGGTTCCGCCCCAGGCACCACCCCCGCCACAGCACCGCCCCCGCCCCCCGGGCCAACCCCCGTCACCAGTCCCCCAGTCCGGGCCGGAGCCACCCCCGACCCGGACGCGGCCCAGCGCGGCGCCCCGGCTCCCACCGTCGTGGACCTCTTCCGGGCGCGGGCCGCCCGTACGCCGTACGCGCACGCCCTCGACGGGCCCGACGGCGTGCTCACGTACGCCGCCCTCGACCAGCGCTCCGACGCCGTCGCCGCCGCGCTGCGCGGCCTCGGCATCGGCCGGGAGGACCCGGTCGCCCTGGTGGTCGAGCGCTCGCCCGCCGGGGTCGCCGCCCTGTGGGGGATCCTCAAGGCGGGCGCCGCCTACCTGCCCCTCGACCCCGCCCACCCCGACGCGCGGATCGCCGAGGTCCTGCGCGACTCCGGCGCCCGGCTCTGCCTGACCCAGCGCCACCTCCTGGACCGGCTGGCCGGGTTCGTACCCTGTCCGGCGCTCGCAGCCGAGGACGTGCCCGACCTGCCCGACCTGCCCGACGGCTCCCCGCCGCCCGCCCCCGGCCCCGCCGCCGCGGACCTCGCGTACGTCATGCACACCTCCGGCTCCACCGGCCGCCCCAAGGGCGTCCGGATCGAGCACGGCAGCCTCGTCGGCTTCGTCCGCTGGATGACCGGCCTCTGCCAGGTCACCGAAACGACCCGCTTCGGCTTCGTCTCCTCCTACGCCTTCGACATCTCGTGCTTCCCGCTGTTCCTGCCCCTCCTCGCGGGCGGTACGGCCGTCCTCGCCCCCGGCGCCCCCTCGCGCGCCACCCTGCGCCGCCTCGTCACCGAACACCGGGCCGACACCCTCGCGTTGACCCCGTCCCACCTGCCGCTGCTCACCCCGGGCGGAGCCGTACGCACCCTGCTGCTCGGCGGCGAGACGCTCACCCCGGCCGCCGTCCGGGCGGCGCGCACGGCCTTCGGCCCGGACTGCCGGATCATCAACGGCTACGGGCCCACCGAAGCCACCGTCGCCTGCCTCGCCCACGTCGTCACGGACGACGACGTCGCCGCCGACGCCGTGACCATCCCGCTCGGCACACCGGGCCCGTACGCCCGGGTCGACCTCGTCGCCGCGGACGGCACCCCCCTCCACGAGACGGCGCACGAAACCGGGCAGACCGGCGAGATCGTCGTCACCGGCCCCCAGATCGCCCGCGGCTACCTGGGCGACCACGACGCCCCCGCCGAGCGGAACGCCCGCCCGTCCCCCTCGTCCCCCTTCTTCACGCTCCCCGACGGCACCCGCGGCTACCGCACGGGCGACCTCGGCCGGTGGCTGCCGGGCGGCGCCATCGCCTTCGCCGGGCGCGTGGACGGCCAGCTCAAGATCGCCGGACACCGGGTCGAACCGGCCGAGACCGTCGCCGCGCTGGAGGCCCACCCCGCCGTCCGCCGCGCCGTGGTGGCCGCCCGCCGCCGTACGGACACCGCCGCGCCGGTGCTGTGCGCGTACGTCGTCCCCCGCGTCCCGTGCCCGGCCACCGGCCAGGACACCGCCCCCGCCACCGGCCAGGACACCGCCCCCGCCACCGCCCCGGACATCGGCCCAGCCACCAACCAGCCCACCGCCCCGGACCTCCCCGCACTGCTGCGCGCCGACCTGGCCCGCCGCCTGCCCGCCCACCTGGTCCCGGCGCACCTCGTCCTGGTCGAGGCGATCCCGAGCGGGGTGAGCGGCAAGGCCGATCTCGACGCGCTCCCCGACCCGTTCGGCCACCCCACCCCGGACCCGGTGGCCCCGTACCCGGCGGCCGCCGACCCACTCCAGGACCCACACCGCGACCCGCTCCGCTCCCGGGTCGCCGAACACTGGGCGGCGGTCCTCGGCACGGACGCGGCCGGGCTGGCGCCCGGCGCGGACTTCCAGGACCTGGGCGGCGATTCCCTCGCCCTGATCGAGATGCTCACGGCGGTCTCCTCGGACCTGCTGACCCGCACCCAGGCCGACCACTTCATGGCCCGACTCGAGTCACTGGTCCGCAATGTGACGCTGGAACAGGTCTGCGCCCACATCGAAGCCGCCCGGGAAGAGGTGCCCGCATGATCTTCATCGGCGACGGCGCCCTGCTGCGCCGGGCCGTACGCCACGCCGCGGCCGAGGGCCACCCCGTCGACCTGGTGTGCTGCGCGGACCCGCTCGACGCGGCCGGCGCCCCTCACCTGGCCGCCCCCGACGTCAACGCGCGGGCCGACACCCTCGCCGCCGCCTGCACCGACGGCATCGTCTGGTCCCTCAACAACCGGCGGATCCTGCGCGCCCCCCTGCTCTCCCGCGGCCTGCGCATCCTCAACATCCACAACGGCCTGCTGCCGCAGCACCGCGGACTGCCCTCCGTCGCGCTCCTCTTCGCCCTTCTGCACGGCGATCCGGAGTACGGCGCCACGCTCCACGAGGTCGATGCGGGCATCGACACCGGGCCCGTACTGGCCGAACACCGCTTCCCCATCGGTCCCGAGGACCGCTACCACCAGGTCATGCTCCAGGGCGTACGAGCCTGCCAGCGCCTCTTCGAGGAACACCTTCCCCACGTGGCGGCGGGCACGCCCGCCACCCCGCCCGCAGCCCCCCACCGGCCCCCGGCACCCGCCGCCTACTACGGCGCCCGCGCCCTGGACCGGCTCGCCGACCATCGAGACCACCCCGCCTACGCCCGCGCCACGGACCTCGGCATCTTCGCGCCGCACGCACCCGAAGTGGCCCGCGCGCTGGCGCACCCGCCACGGCACTAGAGGTGGCGCGAACCAGCCTGACCCTCTGTGAACATCCGAGCCCGATTGCTAGAGATGGTCGACGACCGGACCGGCCGACGACCAGACCGACGACCAGACCGGCGACCACCGGCACCTCGGAAGGGCGCACACGATGTCCACGTCCCCGTCCACGGCACATGCCGCCGTACCCGCCGCACCCGCCACCGCCGCCCCACCCCGCACCCCAGCCCCCGTCCCGCCGCCCACCTGGGACGTACGGGCCCTGCTGCCCGGCCAGTGGGACGCCTTCCACACCGCCATCCGGGAGGCCTTACACGAGCCCGAGCCCGAGCCCGAGCCCGAGCCCGAGCCCGAGACCGAGCCCGGTGAGGCGACCGCCCTGTGGCGGCGCCTGGCCGAGCCCGAACGCTGCGTGGTCGTGCGCGACGGCGCCCACATCGTGGGCACGGCCGGGCTCTTCTCCTTCCGGATGAGCGTCCCCGGCGGACACCTCGTCCGGACCGCGGGCGTGACCATGGTCGGCGTCCGGCCCACCCACCGGCGCCGCGGGATCCTCGCCGACCTGATGCGCCACCAGCTGGAATCCCTCCAGCGCCAGGGCGAACCCCTCGCCGCCCTGACCGCCCCCGACGCCCCGGTCCACGCCCGCTTCGGCTTCGGCGCCGCCGCCCGCCGGCTCTCCCTCGACATCCGGTCCCGCCGCTTCACCCTCCGCACCCCCGCCTCCACCCCCACCCGCACCCCCATCCGCACCGCCCCCGAAGACCACGCCGCGGACCTCACCCTCACCCTCGAAGACCCGTACGAGGCCCTGGCCACCACCGAGGCCCTGTACGCGCGCCAAGTCCCGGCACGCCCCGGCATGCTGGCCCGCGCCCCCGGCTGGGAACACCTGCCGCTGCTGGACCCGCCCGCCACCCGCGCCGGCGCCCACCCCCTGGAGTGCGTCGTCGCCCGCGTCGACGGCCGCCCCGCGGGCTACGCCCGCTACACCGTGACGGCCGCCCGGTCGGCCCCGGACACCGCCGAGGGCATCGTCCGCGTCCGTGACATCGAGGCCACCGACCCGCGCGCCTACGCCGCCCTGTGGCGCTTCCTCCTCGACACCGGCCTCACCTCGCGCGTCGTGGCCCCCAACCGCCCCGTGGACGACGCCCTGCTGCACCTCGTCCCCGACGTGCGGCACTGCGCCCCGACCGTGCTGGACAGCCTCTACGTACGCGTCGTCGACGCCCCGATCGCCCTGACCGCCCGCTCCTACGCGGCCCCCCTCGACGTCGTCCTGGACCTCGACGACGCGCAGGCCCCCTGGAACCGGGGCCGCTGGCGCCTCACCGGCGACACCACCGGCGCGGTGTGCGCCCGTACGTACGACACCCCCGACCTCTCGCTGGACGCCTCCGCGCTCGGCTCGGCCTACCTGGGCGGCACCACCTTGACGGAACTGGCGGCGGCGGGCCGGGTCCGGGAACACACCCCGGGCGCCCTCGCCGCCACCACGACGGCCTTCGCCTCGCCCACCGCCCCCTGGCTCCCGCACGGCTTCGGCCGCCCCTGAACACCCACCAACCCACCAACCCACCAACCCACCAACCCACCAACCCACCAACCCACCAACCCACCAACCCACCAGTCCACCCACCACGCCCTATGGCGCCGCCTCCCACGGGTCCCCCGCGAGCGGATCGGCCCGCCCCGGCGAGAGCAGACCGTCCTGGATCAGCCGGTTGGTCATGCTGAGCTTGTCGGGGGCCGGCCGGCCGACGCGGTCGTAGTGCCTGCGGGCGCGTTCGATGTGGGTGGCGACCGTGCTGGGGGCCATGAACAGCTTCCGGGCCACCGCCTGTTTGGACAGCCCGCTGCACCAGGCGCGGAGCACCTCGACCTGCTTCTCGGACAGCTCCGGCTTGTCGGGGGAGGGGTCCGCGACGATCATTCCGGCGTGCTTCGGAGTGGTGTACGTCAGCCCCCGCGCCGCGGCCCGGATGGCGTCCAGCAGGTGTTCCTCGCCCTCCACCTTGGTCACGAACGACTTGGCGCCCAGGCGCCCGCACTCCAGGATGACGGCCGGTGACTCCTCGCCGGAGAACACGACGACGTTGCGCCCCGCGCTGACCAGCCGGCGCAGTTCGTGGAACTCGTGCACCTCCTGCTTCACCAGCCCCAGGTCGAAGATGACGACGTCGGCCTCGGCGCCCTCGCCGGTCCACACCCGGCTGAGCCGGTCGCCCGCCGAAATGAGACGGATCGGGGGGCGGGCCCGCGAGCACCACTCGCGCACCCCGTTGATGACCACCTTGTGGTTGTCGACGATCACGACGGTGATCGGCCGGTCCTCCTCCATTGCGCCTCCATCCAGAGGGTGTCGTCGTCCGCGTCGAAGAAGCTGTCGATCTCTATCGCGGCGCTCTCGGGCGGCGGCAGGCCGATCGCCCCACAGTCACCGACCACCTGCACCGATATGAACTCGGGCGTGAACATCACGGTGACGCGCGCCCAGCTCCGGGCGCGGGCCAGCGCGGGCAGCGGGAAGTTCCCGAGCGCCAGCCGGATGTCCGGCGGCGGATCGACCGCCGTGCCGTAGGTGGAGATCTCCGCCTTGACCTTGCGGCGCTCCGCGGTGTCCACGTACTGCCGCAGCTCGTGGACCAGCTGGTTCGGTACCTCGTCGGTCTCGACGAAGAGCCGGCGCATCCGCGCGGCCTCGATCCAGCAGTCCCGCTGGACCTCCGGGTCCCCGCTGTCGAGGCTGCCGTCCGCGAGTCCGCGCAGCAGCGGGCCCGCGGAGTGCAGCAGACCGGCGTAACTGTCCTGCAGCGCCTGCGCGGTCCGCGCGGCGACCCGCTCGGAATGCCGGATGTCCTCGGTCTGGCGGCGCGCCGCCTCCGCGTCGCGCGCCGTGGCGCGCAGGGCCGTGGCGGCCACCCCGCAGGCCAGCGGGAAGCCGATCGTGCCGAGGGAGCCGGTGACGAAGTTCAGTACGGCGCCTTCCTCCAGGGGCCCCGACAGGGCGAGGTTCACCGCGGTGATCGCCTCGTGCGCGCCCAGGAAGAGGACCAGTTGGGCCATCGGCCGCTCCAGGAGCAGCACGACCCCGATCCAGCCGACGGTGCCGAACGCCCAGTCGGCGGCGGTCGTGGGAGTCCCGGCGGGCAGCGACGCGCAGGACAGGACCGACGCGGCGAGGGCGAGCGCGACACCGGCCCAGCGGGCCCGGCCCCACGAGCGGCGGCGCAGGATCAGCACGCCCTCGACGGCGGCGATGCCGAGCAGCACGCCGTACGCCAGGAGCTGCATCCACAGCGGCCGGTACAGGCCGACGCTGCGCAGCCAGCTCATGGACAGCAGCACGATGCCGGAGATGCCCAGCACGGCCATGCGCAGGTGGCGCAGGAACTCGGCCGCGGTGGGCTCGGCCGCCCGCTGGAAGGCCCGCACGTGCTGGAAGGCCCGCACGTGCCGCAAGGCCCGCACCCGAGGGGAGGTCACCACCCGCTGAAAGGTCTTCATCGTCGCCACTCCAGACTGACGGTGGTTCCGCTGCCGGGCAGGGAGCGGATCCGGGCCCGGCCGCCGACTTCCTCGACGCGTTCGAGGATGGAACCGCGCACCCCGCGCCGGCCGGACGAGATGCCGGCGAGGTCGAAGCCGGTCCCTTCGTCGACCACGTCGACGCGCACCCCGTCGGCCGATCCGTCGACCGTGACCGCGCAGTGGCCCACCTCGGCGTGGCGCGTCACGTTGACGAGCGCCTCCCCGGTGGCATCGGCCAGCGCGACGGTCACCGGCATGGGCAGCCACAGCGCCTGCGGCCCCCGCAGTTCGACCCGCACGGCCGTGAGCCCGATGGTCTCCCGCAACCGCTGGATCAGATCCGCCTCGACGGCCGGTCCGGCCTCCCAGGACAGCAGCCGGCGCAGGTCGCGGGCCGCCTGCGCGGCCAGCAGACCGGCGGGATCGATCCGGGTGCCCACGCCGACCAGCAGCAGGGTCGTGGCCGCGGTGTCGTGCAGCGTCCGGTTGTGCGCCCGCTTGGCGGCCCGGATGCGCGCCTTCGCCGCCTGCTCGGCGCGCGCCGCCTCGGCGCCCGCGGCGGCCTCGTCGGCCAGCCGTCCGCCGCGCAGCATCAGCGTCCAGAGCATGCGCCCGAGCGAGGCCACCACGAGCGACCAGCCCGCGGTCACCAGGCTGTCGAGCGAGCTGTGTTCGGGCAGCGCGACGGCCGTGCCGACGACGGCGCCGGACAGCACGATCAGGGCGGCCACCCCGCCGAGCCGCCATCCCGCGTAGTACTGGTAGCCGACGCACGCGAACGACAGGAACGGCAGCATCCAGGACCTGCCGTGCTCCAGCCAGTCCAGGGGCACCGACCACGGCGCGCTCGAGGCCAGCGCGGCCAGTACGGCGGCGTCGGCCAGGGTCGTCGCGGCCCCCGGTCCCCGGCGCAGGGCCCGTACGTACAGCACGCTCCACACCGCCACCAGCGACAGGACCGCGAAGGCCACCCCCGCGGAGGGCGCCGCGGGCGCCGCCAGCGCGGCGACCAGGAGCGTCGGGACGCCCGTCCCGATCCGGATCACGGCCACGTAGCGGCGGCCGAGCGCGTACAGGTGGGTGACCGCGCTGTCGGCCACGGCTACCGGCATGAGCCCCGCCTCCCCGCCCCTCGCCCTCGCACCGGGCCGCCCGTGCCCCACGACCTCACGACCTCACGACCTCACGACCTCACGGAGCCGATTGTGCCGGTCCGCCGGACCGCGCGCTGTCGGTCGCTCGCACGACTCCCAACGGGCCCCGCCGTCCGTAGCGTTGGCGCCGAGAACGGGCCGTCCGGCCGGTTCCCGCCCACCCCGCCACCAGGAAGGCGCCCATGTCCAGCCCGCACCCGCACCCGCACCCGCAGCCCCACTCGCACCGCCGTCCCCGCACCCGGCCCGGCGCCGGCGCCTACCGTGGGCTCGCCGCGGCCGCCACCGCCGTCGTGGGCAGCGCGGTCCTGCTCCTCGGCCCCGCGTCCCCGGCCTCGGCGACCACCACCCCCGGCACCAACGCCACCCCCTACAACGAGGGCGGCGAGACCTGGGACACCGACGGCTGTACGGACGTCCCCGACTCCGGCGTCCACTACGCCCGGGTCATGTTCGGCAAGCCGCCCTTCAGCGCCTACGGCTACCTCGCCGGGCGCTACGACTTCCACCACGCCTGCAAGCACCACGACGGCTGCTACAAGTTCCGCTGGGCGGACCGGGCGACCTGCGACCAGTGGTTCCGCAACGACATGCACGCCTCCTGCGCCGCCATGAAGTCCAACGCGGCGTGCGACGCGCGCGCCGAGCTGTACTACCGGGGGGTGCGCGTCTTCGGGGAGGTCCCCTGGAAGCTGCACGACATCAGGATCGCGATGAACCAGTACGTCGCCTGAACCAGTACGTCGCCTGATCCACGTGCTCCGTATGCTCCGCGCTCCGTATGCTCCGCTTCCCGCCCGGCCTCCACAGTGGCCGGGCGAGAACGGGTCCGCTCGCCCCCTGTTGGTTCTCGGCACGGGAGCGGGCGGCTTCCGGATGGAAGGCCGACACCAACGGTGCCCTGCCCCCATTGACGGGGGTGGGCGCCGCGATTGCAAGGAAAACCGGGAACTTCTCCCGGCCGGGCCCGCTTGTGCCCTCGACCAGCACCGGAACGGTCATCCGTGTTCAGCCCGATGTCACTCCATGACCGTCATTGTTCCGTGAATTCATGATCACGTGGCGTGGTGACGGGTCGGCGGTCCATGCTGTGCCTCCCCAACAACCGGCCGGCACCCGGGCGTTGGGATCCCCGCCGACGGCTCCGGATGGCCCGGCGGGCAACAGGCCGACTCAACCAACGAAGTCGAGGGACGACCATGCCGAAGAAGTACCTCGTGTTCATCGTCGCGCTGCTGATGGTGCTCGGCTGGAGCGTGGCGATGACCGCGATGGGCCAGAGCGCCGCGATCGCGACCCTCGCCCCGGCCCTGGGGCTGACCTTCCAGCAGATCTTCCAGGTGGCCCGGTCCCGGACCGCCGCGGCCTCCGGGCACCGTGTGGCGACGGTGCCCGACGGGGAGGACAGCACCCCGTGACCATGCCCTTCGAGTCGCGGGTACCGGCCCCCCAGCCGGTGCCCGCACGTCCCGGCCGCAAACTCGGTCCGATAGCGGACACCGTCGGCAGCTCCCACCGCGCGTGGCTCGAGCACACGCGCGACAGCTACCTCGCCAGCGGCCTGACCCTCAGCGAACTGGGCCTGCGGATCCCGCTGGCCAAGTCCAAGCTCTCCGAGCTGCTGCGCGGCCTGGGCCTGTACCCGCGGTGGGAGGTCGTCCACCGCCTCTCCGCCGAGCTGGACATGCCCGTCTCCCCCCTCTACCGGCTGTGGCGGCAGGCCGCCCTGGACGCGCAGAAGACCTGCGAATGGGTCCAGCGCTCCAGCGACAAGTCCGCGCTGACCACCCCGCACCCCCACCCGCCCGTCGCGCACGAACCGTTCCGCCGGACCGTGGAGGGCGACTACCGCCGCTACGCCCAGGTGTTCCTCACCGACGCGTCGCGCGACGCGGCCGTGGACGACACCTTCGACATCCTCTGGCTGTCCTGGAACAGCGCGCTGGCCAGCCCCGACATACGCCGCTACGCCTGGAACATCCTGCGCGCCACCGTCATGGCCAAGACCCCGCACCTGGACGGCCGGCCCGAGCTGGGCTCCGCGGTCTTCGACACCGTCGTCATGCGCGGCCTCACCGGCGTGGCCGAGCGGGCGGAGCAGATGGCCGAGAGCCTCGAACTCTTCCGGGCCATCAGCCGGCTGCCCGACCACCTCCTGGACGTCATGGTGCTGCGCCACCTGTGCGGCCACACCGTCGAGCAGACCTCCGCCCTGCTGGGCGTCCCGCCGCCCGTGGTCCGGTCCGACGAACGCCACGCCATCCGCGTCATCTTCCCGCCGCCCGAGAGCGAAGGTCCCATCGAATGACAGCCGTCGAAGCGATCCTGGCACGCGCGCTGCTGGTCCGAGACCGCGCCGTACCCCGGGACGTCGTCCGCCCCGACCCCCGCCCCCTCCCTCCGGCCGACATCACGCCCGCCGTCCCGCGCGAGGCCCAGAAGGCCACCACCGCCGCGGCCGAGAACCTGCGCGCGCTGTGCGAGACGCTGGTCAGCCACACCCCGGCCGTCATCGTCACCAAGTTCGTCACCGACCAGGTCCCCGAGCCCCGCAGCGCCCTCGTCCTGGCCTGCGTACTGCAACTGACGGAAGCCGACGACGGCGCCCGCTTCTGGTGGCAGTACGCCGCCGGCGCCGGCCAGGCCACCGCCGCCTACTGCCTCTACCTGCACCACCTGTCCCTCGGCGAGCACGACGCCGCCCAGTGGTGGCACCGCCAGACCGACGCCGCCCAATCCGCCCCCGCCCCCGGAGCGGCCTCCGAAGGCGCCGCCGGAGCCGCGTACCGAGCCGACGAACGGATCACCAGCGCCTCCACCACCACGATCCTGCGCGTCCTGCACCGCCTCGCCAAACAGATGACCCGGCACCGCTCGCCCGCCGTGACGGAGCTGATGGACTACATGCCCACGGCCGTCGCCACCGGTTACCTCCGCGAGCCCGACCTGGACCTCCCCATGCCCGGCCCCGACTTCGCGGCCCGCATCCGCGCCCTGCTGACCCCGCGCCCCCACGAACACCGCCACGAGTCCCCGTCCCTGTGCCCGGCCCCGTGAACGGCGGACCCCGGACCGCGTACAGCAACAGCAACAGCAACAGCGACAGCAACAGCAACAGCGACACGCACACGCCCACGCATCACCGTACGAACGTCCCCGCGCCGAGCCGTGTCGCGTCCACGCTCGCCGCGCCGTTCACCGCACCCTGCTCGCGTATGCCGTCGGCCGGCCCGAACCAGCGGGTCAGCACCTCGGTGAGGCCGGCCCCGCCGGCCCAGCAGACGTACCCGTCCGGGCGGACGAGCACGGCCTCGGCGCCGATCGCCCCGGCCTCCGCCCGGGCCCGTATCCGTACGACCCGGTCGTCCCAGGGGTCCGCGGCGGTGAGCGGGGCATCGCCGAGCAGGAGCAGGACACCGCGCCCGGAGCGGGTCAGGTCGCTGTACCGGACCGGCTCGCCCTCGACGAGGAGGTCGAGGTCGGGCATCCGCAGGCCGAGCAGCGGGTGCGCGGCGGCGTCGGGCGCCGGGTAGCAGAGGTCGAGCCCGGACATCATCCCGGCCAGATGCCGGTTGGCGTCCGGCAGGCGCATCACGTCGGTTATCACCTCCCGGAGTTCGCCCAGCCCGTCATCACCCGGCGCCCCCATGAGCGCGCCCTGGGCCCGGGTGAGGGTGAGCACCCGCGCGGCGACCGGGTGCCGCTCGGCGTCGTAGGTGTCCAGCAGCTGCTCGCCCACCTCGCCGCGCAGGACGGCGGCGAGCTTCCAGCCGAGGTTGAAGGCGTCCTGGACACCGAGGTTGAGCCCCTGACCGCCCGCGGGGGAGTGGATGTGGGCGGAGTCCCCGGCGAAGAAGACGCGGCCGTGCCGGTAGTGCTCCAGCTGCCGGCTGGCGTCGCTGAACCGGGAGGCGTAGCGGATCTCGGCGACGTCGAGCTCCGAGTCCTGGGTGGCCCGCAGCACCTCGCGGATCTCCTCCACCGTGACCGGGGCGTCGCGGTCGGCCAGCTGGGTCCGCGGGCCGCTGAGGATGATCTTGTGCAGCCCGTTGCTCAGGGGCGTGATCATGGCGAAGTGGCCTTCGGGCGAGGTGCGGATCCTGCTGCTGATGTGCCCGGACGAGCTGTCGTCGGCGTAGCCGGTGAGCACCAGGTCGGCGGTGGCCATGCGGACGGTGGCGGCCCGCCCGGGGAAGGCGGCGCCGACGAGCTTGCGCACGCTGCTGTGCGCGCCGTCGCAGGCGACCAGGTACCGGCCGTGCAGCGACCGGGTCCCCTCCGGTCCGTCGACGGTGACCGTGACGCCGTCGGCGTCCTGGCGCAGGCCCGTCACCTGGTGCTCCCGGCGTATCCGGACGCCCAGTTCGGTCAGCCGATCCTCGAGTACGGCCTCGAGCTGGTCCTGCGGCAGCAGGACGGGGTGCGGGTAACGGGTGTCCCAGGCCGCGTAGTCCAGCGGTACCGGCAGCCCCGCGAAGTGGCCGCCGACCAACTGGTAGTCGATCGAGCGCTCGAGCGCGCCACCGAGCAGCCCGCGCAGCTCCAGCATCTCGGCGGTCCGGGGCTGGATCGCCCCGGCGCGGGACTGGAGGTTGCGGCCCGGCAGCCGGTCCAGCACCACAGCGGGTACGCCGGCCAGCGCCAGCTCGGTGGCGAGCGTGAGCCCGGCCCCGCCCGCCCCGACGACGATGACCTCGGTGACCTCGCTGTCGGCGGAGCTCTCGGCGGTGCTGTGCCCGGGGCTGTAGACGGAGCTGTTCATGGCGCCTCCCAAAGGTAATTTCTTCACCAGGACTAGAACTATACCAGGTGCAAGTTTCTCCTGGGTACCCCTTTTTGCTATCGTGTTCGCATGGCTGAACAACTTGGACTGCGGGAACGGAAGAAGCAGCGCACCCGGCAGACGATCGCCGAGGCGGCGATGCGGCTGTTCCTGAGCCGCAGCTTCGACGACGTGTCGGTCGTGGAGATCGCCGAGGCGGCCGAGGTCTCCAAGCGCACGCTGTTCACCTACTTCCCGACCAAGGAAGACCTGGTCCTGCAGCAGTTCGCCGACCACGAGGACGAATCGGCCCGCGTGGTCCGCGCCCGCCCGGCCGGTGTGGACCCCCTCGCCGCGCTGTACGCCCATGAGCTCGACGCCCTGTCCCGGCGGGACCCGGTCACCGGGCTCACCTCCGACCCCTTCGCCCTGGACTTCGCCCGGCTGCTCAGCACGACGGCGAGCCTGAGCGAGCGGCTGATCCGCTATCAGGTGCGCAGCATCGAGGCCCTCGCCGAGGCGCTGGAAGAGGCCGGCGCCGACGAGGTCACCGCGCAGCTCGCCGCCGTCCAGATCGTCAACGTCCTGCGCGCCCTCGCCGCGCGCAACGGCGAGCAGGTCCAGGCCGGCCGCCCGGCCGACGAGGTCTACCCCGAGGCGGTCGCCGCCGCCGACCGCGCGTTCCAACTCCTCGGCGGCGGCCTCGCCTCGGCCCTGCCCGCCTGAGCACCGCAGGCCCCTCGGCCATGACAAAGGGGGGATATCCCCCGGTCAAACCCGGAGGAAGCCCCCAGCGCGGCCCGCTCCCGCCCCAGGCCATGATCGTTTCACCGCCGGGGACCGAGAACGAGCCGAGGAGTTCAGCATGACCGCGCACCACCAGACGATCGGCCGACGGAGAATGCTCGCCGTGACGGCCGGCCTCGCGGCCACGGCCCTGCTGGCCCCCGCGGCCTCCGCCGCAACCACCCCACCGGCCCCATCCGCCGCACCCGCCCCCACGGGAACGAAGGGCGGCCAGGCCGAAGCCCTCCGCGCGTTCGAGCGCGCCGCCCACCCCCTGCGCTCGACGGAACCGGGCGGCAGCACCACCGACCTGCGCGCGCTGGACGCCATGATCGGTGACGCCAAGGTGGTCGGACTGGGCGAGGCCACGCACGGCTCGCACGAGTTCTTCGCCATGAAGCAACGCGTCTTCAGCCGGCTCGTCGAGGAGAAGGGCTTCACCACCTTCGCCCTGGAGATGAGCTGGACGGCCGGCCTGCGGATCGACGAATACCTCCAGGGCGGCCCCGGCGACGCCCGGCGCATCGCCAAGGAAACGCTGACCGGATCACCCTGGGAGCGCGAGGAGTTCGTCAGCCTCATCGCCTGGATGCGGCGCTACAACGACCGCCACCCCGGCCGCAAGGTCCACTTCATGGGCAACGACATCGGCGCGCCCAGGCTCGGCGACGCCGTCTTCGAACGGGTGCTCTCCCACGTCCGTACGACCCGCCCCCAGGACGTCGTACGCCTCGAGGAGCTGTACGCGACCCTGCGCCCCCTCGACGACGTCTTCGCCTACCTGCGCAAGCCCGTCGCCGAGCGCCGCCTCCACGCCGCCACCGCCCAGCAGGCGTTCGACCTGGTCACCGCGGGCAAGGGAGTCGGCGGCGACGCCTACGCATGGGCCGAGCAGCACGCCCGCAGCATCGCCCAGACCTTCGCGTTCGCCTCGCTCGACCTCTCCGACCCGGCGTCGGTGTCCGCCGCGGAGCACCTCCGCGACCGGGTCATGGCCGACAACACCGCCTGGTGGCACCGCCGTACCGGCGACAAGATGCTGCTCTCCGCGCACAACGGCCACGTGGGCTACCTGGCCACCGACCCGGTCATGTACCCCACCACCCAGGGCACCTTCCTGCGCGAGGCCCTCGGCCGGGACTACGCCGCCATCGGCTTCACCTTCGGCCGCGGCTCGTTCCTCACCGCGACCACCCTCGGCAGCCCCTGGAACAAGGTCACCGTCCCCGCGGCCACCCCCGACATGCAGGAGTACACCCTCGACCGCGTGCACCACCGCGACTACTACCTCGACCTGCGCACCCTGCCCGCCGCCGGCCGCGCCTGGCTGGACACCCCCCGCCCCACCTACGAGGCCGGCTCGGCCTTCAAAAAGGACCCGCTCCCCACCCTCGCCATCACCCGGGCCTACGACATCCTGATCCACCTCGACCAGGTCCACGCGGCCACCGCCCTCTGACCCCGGGGCCACGCCCGGGTCGGCAGCCCGACGCCCCGGCCCCCCCCACGACGCTCACCGCCGCGCCCAGGCCGGTGTCCACGTCTCCCCGTCGGAGCCGCCTGGGCCGCCGGGGCCGTCGGGGCCGTCCGGCCGGCCGGCGGCGAGGTGCTCGCGGAGCGTGCCGAGCCCGGGGTGGGGGTTGTCCCGGCGCCAGATCAGCGAGTGCGGGTACACGGGCGTCGGGCCGGTCACCGGGATGCGGCGCAGGCCGTGCCCGGCGGGCCAGACGAGGCGGGTGTGCTCGCCCATGAACGTGGCCAGGGCCGGCGTGTCGGCGATGGTGTCGAGGAGCGCGTCGGAGCCGAAGTTGGGACCGGTCGCCTCGATGGTCAGGCCGAACTCGGCGACGAGGTCGTCGTAGTACGCGGTCCACTCGGTCCCCGGGACGAGGCCGGGCATCCAGATCCGGTGCCCGACGAGCTCGGCGAGGGGCACCGACCGGGCACCCGCCAGCGCGTGGGCGGGGCCGGTGAGCAGCTGGAGCGGCTCGTCGAGCACCCGTACGGACTCGAGGTCCTCGGGAAGGGGCCGCCCGGGCGCCGAGACGGCGCGGAAGGACGCGTCGATCGTCCCGGACCGGATGGCGGCGATGGCCGTATCGATGTCGAACAGCATCAGCACGTCGAGCTCGACCTCGGGGTGCGCGCGGTGGAACCCGCGCATCAGGCCGGACTGCGCGCCGCGCGAGGCCAGCACGTCGACGCGCAGCGGACGGCGGCCGAGGTGCACGGACGCGACCGCGCGCTCGGCGACCCGCAGTAGCTCGCGCGCGTGGGGCAGGAACGCCTGCCCGTCGATGGTCAGCTCGGCGCCGCGCGCCGTGCGATGGAACAGCCGCACACCGAGGCTCTTCTCGAGTACGGCGACGCGCTTGGAGACGGCCTGCTGCGTGAGCGCCAGCTGGGCGGCAGCCTCCTGGAACCGGCCCGCGTCGGCGACGGTGACGAAGGTGCGTACGGCTTCGAGGTCCATGCCGCGCCACGCTAATGCACAACAGATGGTTGTGCGGAAGCGCCTGCCCGGTTGTTTGACCTGCCGGTGTCCACCTCGATTAGCTCTCCCTGGGCAACGTCGGTTTGTTCAGGTGAGCGAGCAGCCGGGCCATCGGCCGGCACGTCGAGGAGGCGCGGAGCATGGCGGACAGGAACCCCGAGCCGCTGGGCCGACAGTTCGGGTGGCTCTGGGCGGCGTACGCGGTCAGCACCTTCGGCACATCTCTCGCGTTCGACGCGTTCGCCCTGATCGCGATCCTCGCGCTGCACGCCGGGCCCACCCAGGTGTCGGCGCTGGCGGCCGCGGGGCTCGCGGTGGGGGCCGCGCTGGCGGTGCCGCTCGGGCCGTGGGTGGAGTTCCGCCGCAAGCGGCCGGTGATGATCGCGATGGACCTGACCCGGTGCGCGGCCCTGATGAGCGTTCCCGCCGCGTACGCACTCGGTCTGCTCGGCTTCGCACAGCTCCTGGTCGTGTCCGTCGTCGTCGGCGCGGCCGGCATCGCCTTCAACGCCGCCAGTGGCGCGTACCTGAAGGCGCTCGTACGACCGCAGGACCTGCTCATCGCGAACGGACGGTTCGAATCCACGACCTGGACCGCCACCGTGCTCGGACCGCCCGTCGGCACGGCCGCGATCGGGTTCTTCGGACCGGTGATGACGGTCGCGGCCGACGCCGTCAGCTACCTGCTCTCGGCCGCCGGGATCCGTGCGATCGGCGGCAGCGAGCCGCGCCCCGAGCGCACCGGTGCGCACGGGACGCGGCTGCGGCCCCGCGACCTGCTCGAAGGGTGGCGCTGCATCCTCGCCCACCCGACCCTGCGTCCCCTGTTCCTCAACACGGTCCTGGTCAGCGGCCTGATCCTGGCAGCCTCGCCGCTGCTGGCCGTCCTCATGCTCCGCGACCTGGGGTTCGCCCCCTGGCAGTACGGCCTCGCCTTCGGCCTGCCCTGCGTCGGCGGCATCATCGGCTCACGGCTGGCCCGCAGGCTCGTCGCGCGCTTCGGACGGCGCGAGGTCCTGCTCACCGCCGGGGCGCTGCGCGCGTGCTGGTCGCTCGGGCTGGCCTTCGTCGGGCCCGGCGCGAGCGGGCTCGTACTCGTCATCGCGGTCGAGTTCGGGCTGATCACCTGCATGGGCGTGTTCACCCCGGTGTTCGCCACCTACCGGCTCGAACTGGTCCCGACGGACCGGATCGCCCGCACCCTGTCGGCGTGGTCGGTCACGAGCAAGCTGACGGTCGCGGCCCTGACCGCGCTGTGGGGCCTGCTGGCCGGCCTCGCCGGCCCCCGCGCCGCGATCGCCCTCGCCGGTCTCCTCATGCTGATCACCCCCTTCCTGCTTCCCCGGCACGCCCACCTGCCGCACGAGGAGCGGGACCCGGCCCGAAGCCCCGCCTGACGACACCGCCGCGTCGTACCCGCTGCTCGGCGCCGGGTTTACCGGGGGAGGAGGGCGCGTACGGTCTTGCCGCCTTCGGGTCGGAGCGTGACGACGGTGGCGCGGGCGAGGTCATTGACCATGTGCCAGCCGAACCCGCCGGTCTCGTCCGCCAGGTCGGGCGTGCGCATGCGCGGCGGCAGGGGGCTGGGGTCGTCGACGGCGACCTCGATGGTGTCGGGGTGCGCGGCCAGGTGCAGCGTGTAGGTGCCGCCGCCGTGACGCAGGGCGTTGGTGACCAGCTCGGAGACGACCAGCACCACGGTGTCGGAGTGTTCCGGGTCGATCGCCGGCTGCCACAGGGCTTCGAGGAAGGCCCGGGCGGTCCGGCGCGCCTCGCAGACGGCGGTCGCGGAACGGAGGAGGGGGGTGCTGTCGGCGCTCATCGTGGTCATCGGGCGCTCCGGGTCTCTCGTTCGTCGGGTGTCCGTTCTTCCCCGCCCGGGCGTTGTGCCCCGCCCCGCGACTCCCCAACCCGACCACACCGGATTACCTGGCTTATGGATCGGCGTAAATCTATGTTGGTCAGAGTAGACATTGGGTGGTGTCACCGCTATGGTTTCTCTCGTAGCCAGAGAGACCGAAGGGCCCGGCAGAGACGAACTGCCGGGCGGCAGTACCCGCAGTACGCAGTACCCGCAGTACCCGCAGTAGCAGTACGCAGAACGGTGCGGTGGTGGAGTTCCGAAGCCGAGGTTGTTGCTTGATGGCGACGGGACTGACCACCGGACCGGGTGGCCCGCAGTGATCAGGGGCCGCCATGAGCAGTACGCAGCATCCGTTTGGCAAGCAGTTGAGCAAGTTGTTCATCGAGGGAAGAACGGAGGAGCGAGGCGCCATCAGGATCGCCCGGGAGAGCAGTAAGGAGCCCGGGTACCGCAGGACATCGACAGTGAGGTGGTCTCCGGTCACGCATCCGCGATCCCCGTACTCCCGACAGCGTTCAGGTCGGGTCTGCGGAAACAGAAGGCCGGCGCAGGACTGAGGCCGGCAGATGGTGTAGCAGTTTCCTTCGGGGCCTTGGTGCCGTACGGCGCCAGGGCCCCTCCACGCGTTCCGCAGAGAGGTGCAAATGACAGCAGACGACTCCAACAGCCGTCTCGACGACGACGACTACCCCGCCTACACCATGGGCCGGGCCGCCGAAATGCTCGGCGCCACCCAGGGCTTCCTCCGTGCCCTCGGCGAAGCCCGCCTCATCACCCCACTGCGTTCCGAGGGCGGCCACCGCCGCTACTCCCGCTACCAGCTGCGCATCGCCGCCCGCGCCCGGGAACTCGTGGACCAGGGCACGCCCATCGAGGCCGCCTGCCGCATCATCATCCTCGAAGACCAGCTCGAGGAAGCCCAGCGGCTCAACGCCGAATACCGCCGCGCCGGCGGCACACCCCACCCACCTGTCTCGGTCTGATCACCACACGTCTGATCACCACACCCGCGGGGCAGAGCGACGAGGCCGCGACCCGCGGGCCCCGCACCGGCACGTACCGGTGGGGCCCGCCCGGGCCGCGTCCGGCCTGAACGACGGCGCGGTGCGCAAACAGGGCGCTCCATCCCGCAAATTGATCCGCTTGGCCCCGGAAAGAGCGGGTAAGAGCTGGGCGATCGACGATCGTTCGCCGCTACGGCGTGTCAGGAGAGTGACCCACGATGACGGATGACGCCTACTTGTTCCTCGCGGTGACCACGGCCGGCTGGCAGGGAACACCCCTGGCCCTCGTCGGCGAGCTGGAATGCCTGGACACCCCGGCCGTCCGGGCCTGGTTCACGGCCCAAGGCGTCAGCCCCGCGTCCCCGGCCGTCCGCGTGGTTCCTCCGGAGCAGACCGGAATGATTCCCGAACAGGCCGAGCGGCTCCCGGTGCCCCTGAGCGAGGACGAACTGGAACGGGTCCGCCGCACCGCGGCCACGGACGGCGTGGCGAGCGTCGAGGAGGACCTCCTCGCGTTCCGCGACAGCAAGGACAACCGCGACGCCCTGCTGCGCCGAGCACTCGCCGCCGGCGTGCCGGCCCACCGGATCGTCGAACTCTCCGGAGTGGACCCCACCACGCTGTCCTCGGCCTCCGGCTCCTCGGCCTCCGGCTCGTGAACCCGTGAACCCCGAACGGCAGGACCGGCGCCTCGAACGAGCCATCCTGGAACTCCTGGAGCGCCGCGCCCCGACCGCGACGATCTGCCCCTCGGACGCCGCGCGAGCGGTGTACGCGGGGGACGACGACGGCTGGCGCGCGCTCATGGAACCGGCCCGCCGCGCGGCCCGTCGGCTGGTCGAGGCCGGCGAGGTGGAGATCACCCAGGCAGGCCACCCCGTCGATCCGACGACGACCCGAGGCCCGATCCGCATCCGCCGCGCCCGCTGACCCGCCGGCTCACCGACCCGCTCCGGGGTCAGGCAGTGCCGCGTGAGTCCGTCTCGGTCGTCTCCGCCGTCTCTCCCGTCTCGCCCCTCTCTCCCCTCTCTCCGATCCCAGCCGTTCCGGCCTTCGTGTGGAGGACCTCGCGGGCCTGGTCCGCGGCGCGGGCGATGCTCTCGGAGACGAAGTCGACGAAGCGGGCGATGTTCTCCAGCCGGGCGGCGGCCGGGGTGTGGGGGCCGAGGACGCCGACGCCCTGCCGGGCGATCTCGCCGAGGTGGGCGGTGGCGCGGGCGCTGGCCATCGTGGACTGGTACAAGACGTCGTCGTCGACGACGTACCGCTCACGCCGGCGTTCGTCGCGCTCCCGGCGGATGAGCCCCTGGCTCTCGAGGAACGTGATCGCCTTGGACACGGACGCCGGGCTGACCTGGAGGCGCGCGGCGAGTTCGGCGGCGGTGAGGCTGCCGCTGTCGGTGGTGTAGAGGCCCGCCAACACCCGGGCCGTCATGGTGGGCAGGCCCGACTGCATGAAGACGGTGGCGAACACCTCCTCGTACGCGCGCACGGCCTCGGCATCGCGCCCGTACGCCTGCGGGGCCGCCTTCGGATCCACGGGCGTGGTCTGCCTGCGCCGGTGGGCGCGCTGTTCGGTGGCCCGGTGCGCCAAGTCGGAGCGGTAGGCGGTGGGACCGCCGTTGCGCGTCACCTCACGCGTGATGGTCGAGGTGGGGCGGTCGAGACGTCTGGCGATCTCCGCGTACGCGAGGTCGTCCGCGAGCCCCAGCGCGATCTGCCGGCGTTCCGCCTGGGTGAGCCTGCCTCCCGGCATCGCGGTCTCCTTCGTGCTCCGTGGTCCGTAAGCGGTGGTGTAGCCGCCAGCATAGCGTTCACCCTCCACTCATTGCAACGAATGGAGCCACGACTGTTGCGTTAAACCCATAACCATTGCAACAAATAACAGTCTCTGACCTGGCTAAATGCAACTTCAACGCAACGAATTAATTGCCATCCAAGGAAACGCAACGTAGCTTTTCCATCAACGGAAACAACGAACGGGCCGAACCGAACAGGACCGGCCCGAACCGAACCGAAGGAAGACACCATGCAGAAGTTCGCCACCCCCACCACCGTGACCGCCGTCCTCGACATCCCCGCCGGCCGCATCCAGTTCATCGCCGCCGACCGCGCCGACACCGTCGTCGAGGTCCGCCCCGCGAACGCCTCCAAGAGCCGCGACGTCAAGGCGGCGCAGGAGACCGAGGTCGTCTACGGCGACGGCGTCCTGCGGATCAGCGCGCCGGAGGCGAAGAACCAGATCCTCGGCGCCTCCGGAGCCATCGAAGTCACCGTCCAGCTGCCCTCCGGCTCCCACGTCGAGGCGAAGGCGGCCGACGCCGAACTCCGCGGCGTAGGACGGCTCGGCGACGTCGCCTTCGAGGCCGCGCAGGGCTCCGTCAAGCTCGACGAGGCCGCGAGCGCCCGCCTCGCCCTCCTCGCCGGCGGCATCTCGGTCGGCCGCCTGGGCGGCTCCGCGGAGATCAGCACCAAGAAGGGCGACCTCCACATCGCCGAGGCCGTGCGCGGCACGGTCACGCTGCGCACCGAGTACGGCGGCATCTCGGTCGGCGCCGCCCGCGGGGCCTCCGCCTCCCTGGACGCCGGAACCTCGTACGGCCGGATCCACAACACGCTCAAGAACACCGACGGCGCCGACTCCGCCCTGACCATCCACGCGACGACCGCCTACGGAGACGTCACCGCCCGCAGCCTGTGACCGGCGGGGTCAACGGCGGGGTCAACGCCCACCACCTGGCGGCCGAACGAGCTCTGAGCAGGCCGTGCCGTCCGCGCCTCCTCCTATGAGTACGGTCTGTTCATGCAGAACTTGGGGCTGGAGCAGCGGGGGCACGTCCTTCTCATAGCGGGAGGTACGGCGGTGCACCGCCGCGCCGTACAGGTGGCACCGAGCGCCAATCTGGCCGCGCTCGGGGTGATTCCCGTGTCGATGCTGCTCAACAGCGGGCTCTCCTGTGACACGACTTACCTCGACGGGGCCCAGGACCCGAACCTGGTCCTGACGCGGCTGCGCACGGCCGCGGCCACCCCGGGCCCGCTGCTGGTCTACCTGTCGGGCCGTCTCACCCTCGACCGCCGCGGCCGCCGACTGCACCTGGCGCTGGCCGGCACGACGCCCGGCTCCGTCCGCTACACCGCTCTGCCCTGGGAGTGGCTGGGTACGGAACTGCGGGACCGTCCGGCCGGCCTGACGACGGTGCTGATCGATCTGGTCGCGGACAAGGCGGCATGGCCCCTGCTCCAGGAGTACGGCAGCCTGCCCTCGTCACCGTCGGCCGAGGTGTACGGGGTCGTCGCCCCGCCCGGCTCCTCCGGCAGCGGGAACGCCGTGAGCAGCTACACCAGGTGCTGGATCGATCAGCTCGCCGCGAGTCCCGGCCGCCCGTCCAACCTCCACCTGCACTCCCTCGCCGCGGGAGCGGCGGCGCTGCCACCGGGCACCCTCGTCCTGCCGACCGCCCGCGAACTCGCGGTCTCGGCCTCCGTGTCAGCTTCCGTTCCGGCCTCCGCGAGGCCGGCCGAACCCGCCGTCGCCCCAGAGCCGTCCGTGCGGGCAGAACCGGCACAAGCCCCCGGTCCGGGGTCGGCCGTTGACGAGGCGGTACCGGATCCGCGGCCGCGGATCCACGCCCTGGCCACCTCCGGCCGGCACACCGAGGCCGCCGCCCTCGCCCAGGCCTGGGAGCAGTACGTCCTCCAGCACCAGGGGTACGGGTCGGCGGAGGCGACGGGCTGGCTGGAGATCCGCGCCGACCTCGCCCGGATGGCAGGGGCCTTCGGCCTCGCGACCGAGCTGTGGACCAGCGCCGGACGGATCCGGCTGGCCAGTCAGTCCCCCGACGCACCGGAGGTCCACGCGGCGGCGGCGGGCGCCCTCTACTGCTGGACCCAGCTCAAGGATCCGGCGACGGCCATCGACACCGCGCCGGAGCTCATCGCCCTCCTGCGCGCGCTACCGTCCCCCGACACCCGGCACATCGAACTGGCCCAGCAGCGGCTGGAGTTCCTGCACCGCACACCGAGCAGACTCTGACACGTCCCGCGTCTCACGTCTCACGTCTCACGTCCCGCCCCCCACGACCGGGCGGCGGTCAGCTTGGCATTTATGGTCTGGCGTCGAACGGGTGTCGAACTTGTTCGGTGTTTTCCCAGTTCACCAGCGGTGTGAGGCGCCGCAGGCCGATCCTGTGCTGAGCGACAGCGCAGTACGGAGGCCGGAATCGTGGGACTGGTCGAGCACGAGGTTCAGCGAGACGCGTTGACGGTGGTGGCGGAGTTCCGCTCGGAGTTGTATGCGTGCCTGACCGCGCGGAGTGACGCCCTGTTCGAGCTGTGCGACGCGCTGCTATGCACCGACGGTCCGGTCCGCACCCTCGTGGACCTGGCGCTCGCTCCCGAGCATCGACGCGGGCACGGGGCCTTGTACTCCGGGATCAACCACGGCAGGATCGACCTCGCCCGGCTGCGACGAGCACTGACCAGCGTGCCGCTTCCCCGAGCCGGCGACGGTCGGCTGGTTCTGGCGGCGGACGTCTCGCCGTGGTTACGGCCGGACGCCGATACTTCCTCTGACCGCTCCTTCTGCCATACCTTCGGTTGCGGTCTGGGCAAGCACCAGATGGTGCCTGGCTGGCCCTACTCGATCGTCGCCGCCCTGGAGACCGGCCGGACCTCGTGGACCGCGCTGCTGGACGCGATCCGGCTGGAACCCGGCGCCGACTTGGCCGCGGTCACCGCCAGCCAGGTCCGCGACGTCGTCCAACGTCTCGTGGACGCCGGCCAGTGGCGTGAGGGCGACCCGGAGGTCCTGGCCGTGCTGGACGCAGGCTACGACGCGCCCCGCATCGCCCATCTCCTGGCCGACCTGCCGGTGGAGGTGCTGGGCCGGCTCCGTTCGGACCGGGTGATGCGCAAGCCCGTTCCGGTGCCGTGGATCTGCCCGCCGCAGGGCGGGCGCCCGCCCAAGCACGGCGGCGAGTTCGTCTTCGGCCGACCCGAGACCTGGGGCGAGGTCACCGCGGCGACCGTCACCAACACCGACCGATACGGGGCGGCGACCGCACAGGCATGGGACCGGCTGCACCCCCGGCTGACCCGCCGGGCGGCCTGGCTCGACCACGAGGGACCGCTGCCCATCATCGAGGACACCGTGATCCGGCTGGCAGTCGAAAAGCCGCCCAGCGGCGGGGTGAACAAGCCTGTCTGGCTGTGGTGGTCGGGCACCGGCGCCGGCCCCGCCGACGTCGACCGGTGCTGGAAAGCGTTCCTCCGCCGCTTCGACGTGGAACACACCTTCCGGCTGCTCAAGCAGACTCTCGGGGGGACCAGGCCCAAGCTGCGGGACTCGGCGTCGGCAGACCGCTGGACATGGCTCGTCTTGGCCGCACACGCTCAGCTCCGCCTCGCCCGCCCACTCGCACGCGACCTCCGGCGTCCCTGGGAACGATCCGCGGAACCGAACAGACTCACCCCCGCCCGGGTCCGGCGAGGGTTCAGGAACCTGCACGCGAAGACGGGCACGCCAGCCGGTGCACCAAAACCCACTCGCCCCGGCCCCGGACGCCCGGTCGGCTCGAAGAACCGACAGCCCGCCACCCGCTACGACGTCGGACGTGTCCTCGCCACCGGCGAGCCCTACGCCCGCCCCGCTCACCACAAGAAAGGCACTAAACCGCGCCGAGGCAGCGGCCCCGCGACCCCCGTTCATCGCCACGATCCCGGCGATGTTGGATAGCGACATGGTGAGACGCAAGGAGAAGATGAAGCGGCCCGCCTGGGGCATTCCGAAGGGGATCGTCCTGCTGGCGACGCCGGAGGGCTGGCGCTTCATGATCCAACCCGTAGAAGGCGGCATGCTCTGCGGGCGCCTGGACATTCCGATCAACACCGACCCGCAGGACGCGCGAGCCGCTGCGGCAGTCATGGTGGTGGAACTCGCGCGCGACGTCCACGACACCAACGTCGAGGTGACCTGGGATCTGCCCCCGGAGCCCTGGTCATGGACCGCCCAAGTAGCCCTCGCCACGCCGATCGAACCTGCCCCGTCGGGCACCGGAGGTTAGACGGCAAGGTCAGCACCTGTTCCTGAACTAGGCATGACAGGAGTGATGAGAGGGCGCTGTGTCGGATGCTTTACGAGGCGTGCGCCCGCTCAGGCGATGTCGGGGACTCTGCACTCGATCAGCCGTTCTCCCGTTCCGCGCCAACCATCGACCAGTACCGGTCAATCGGGGCGGACACGGCACACGCCGCGGGCACGCCCCTGGACGATCTTGGGAGAGTCGCTGGCCGGGCCCACCGGGGCCTGGTCCCGACCCGACTCGTCCAGCCCGAAGAGCAGCCGTGACGACCAGTAAGTCGGAGCCCCTCCAGGTGACCCTGAGCGAAGAAGCCCGCAAGGCCCTCGCGGAAGGTGCCACGACCGTGGTGTCCCCTGCCGCCGCCGAAGCCCGCGACCAGCTCCTGCGGTCCATGGGCCGCGAGGCCGAGCACCTCGCGGACACCCAACCCGGCCAGAACTCTGCGGCATTGGCGGAACTCGCCCGTGCCTACTCCCTGGCCACCGCCCCCGTTCTGACCGCCGGTCTCGTCGCGGATACCGAAGGCGGCGACTCAGTAAACAAGCCTCGGGTGGTTCCCTACTTTCACGGCGGCGCGTTCATCAACCCACTCTAGTACTGGGAGCCGGGGCACCGGACCCCGCAGCCGGCGGCGCTACCCTCGGAGTAGAGCCCTTCGGGCCGCGTTCGCCCCCGTCAACGGCGAGTCCGGAACGCGGTGGTGGCGGTGACCGCCGCACTTTCCACAACAGGCTCACCGACACCAGAGCTTCCGTTCGGGAGGCGGTCACTATGACCGCTCCCCGAACGCATCTCGCGGCGGGTATCCCTGAAACCCAGCCTCCACCTGCGACGACGGGGATATGGAACAGGCACTCAGCTTGTTCTTTAACTTTCGTCCGTCTCGGATTGGCGCTCAGTCGCCTCGTGCCTCGCGAGTTCCTCGGGCGTGCCCACGAACGCGGGACCACAGCCGAGCGGCAGGCGTTGCACGACCATCGCGATGGCTTGTCCGGGTGTATCCGCCGGTCCTACGGACTCAGTGCGGAGGGGCCCCGAGACCCAGTAGCCGCCTCCGGCTGCCGGCTGGATGTGAGGGATGTCCCACGTGTGCCGATACTCGGTGCAGCGGCTGAAATGCAGTTCACCCATCCCAGTCCAGGGAAACAGCTGCCGCAAGCGGGGCTCTGCGTACGCGGCGGCCAGAAGCGCGGTCCGTACGCGCCCATCAGTCCGTACGGCTTGCCAGCCTGCCTCGACGATCGCCGTCGATGAAGTCGTGTCCACGAGGTCACCATGCACGGCCTCGTGCCGCCTGGATCGCCCCCGTCGACAGTCGAACGATCGGTCGAACTTGATCACCCGAGCAGGAAAACCTGAATGTGGAGGCGGCCTTCGTCTGATCATGTGCTCCGACCAAGGTGCACGTGATCACGACGAAGGCCGTGGGGTGAGTTTGCTGCCTGATGCTGTTCGGAGGGAAGCGTTCGCGGAAGCGTCACGCTTCCGGGGCGAGTTCTACGAGTGTCTGACCGCTCGGCGCGACGAGTTGTTCGAGCTTGTGGACGCGGTGCTGTGTGGGGACGGTGCGGTGAAGTCCCCGGTGGATTTGACGCTGCTGCCCGAGCATCGTCGTGGGCACGGAGCAATGTACGGCGGCCTGAACCACGGCCGGCTCGACGTCGGTCGGCTGCGGACCGTGCTGGCCGGGCTGTCGCTGCCTCGTTTCGAAGGCGGGCGCCTGGTCCTGGCGGTCGATGTGTCGCCGTGGCTTCGCTCGGACGCGCCGTGCTCGGCGGAGCGCCTGTTCTGCCACGTCTACGGCCGCGCGAAGACGGCATCGCAGTTCATCCCGGGCTGGCCCTACTCCTTCGTCGCCGTGCTGGAGCCGGGCGCCACGTCCTGGACCGCGATCCTGGACGCAGTCCGGCTCGGACCGGTCGACGACGCGACCGCGGTCACCGCCGACCAGCTGCGAGGAGTCGTTGAACGACTCATCGCCGCAGGCCAGTGGCAGGCCGGGGACCCAGCCATGGTGATCGTCAGCGATGCCGGCTACGACGTCACCCGCCTGGCCTGGGTCCTGCGCGACCTGCCCGTCGAGCTGGTCGGCCGGGTCCGCTCCGACCGCGTCATGCGCCTGCCGAACCACCGCGGATGCACGGCGTCAACGGCCGGCCACCCAAGCACGGCCCGGAATTCCGCTTCACCAAGCCGGAAACCTGGCCCGAGCCCGCGATCACCACCGTCACGGACGCGACTTCCCTGATGATTCGTTGAGTTCAAGCGTCAGGGGAGGCTTCGGTTGACCGAGTGGCAAGTGGTGTGGGTTCCGGACCCGGACCGGTGGGACGCCCTCCCGATGGAGGGCGTCCTCGGGGTTCAGGACCTGCCTGCGGCGGTAGCCCGGATCGGGCTTCGGCCCGGCGACCCGGTGTTCGTTGCGCCGGACGGCACTGTGGATCCCGAGCTCCTGGAGTCCCCTGCTCATTGTCGGGGTGTGCGAGCAGATGTCGGCTGCGGGTGATGGAACTACGCCCTGCCGGTCAAGATCCGGCAGCCGGGTTCGAGACCTGCGGCCGGAGGAGCGGGCTGCTCGGCGAGATCGCGAAGGAGAGAGGGTGCGGCCGACGGCCCTCGCCAAGGGGTTCGCGCTCGACAAGGCGACGGCTGTCCGACAGACCGTCGACACCTGCCGCCGACGTTACTTCGCCGTTCTCCGTGCCCTTGTCATCGCGCCAGTACGCTGACTCTGAGATACAGATCGCCGCGGTTTCCCTCGCTGTCTCGGTACCCCATTCCCGGCAGCAGAAGGAACGTGCCGGAGCTGATTCCAGGCGCAAAAGCAATAGCGACTGGCCGGCGTGTACCGGGGACGTGACCGGAGCCTGAGCATGATCGACAAAGTCGTGCAGCGGTCATTCCCCGTCCGTTACAGGCGGAGCACGGCTCATGGAGGCTCGCCGAGAAGATCATGGGTCCGCCCGACTGGGCCTCCGCGCGGCTGAGGCGCAGTTCCTGGATGTCAGGGCCAGAGGCGGTGTCGTCGACGGGAACTCCGTTGAAGGCGTCCTTCATTCGTCCCCAGAGCCGCGAGCGTGGGGGCGCGGGGACGATCTCGAGAAACGTGTGTGTCGGCGTGGGCTCAGGCTGTGGATCCATGGGATGGCTGTTCCGGGGTGCCTTCAGACGAAGGAGATGCTCTGCGGCAGCTGCGATGTCGGCGAGGATTGCCGCGGGAAGCCAGGCCTGCGCCGGGTCAGGAGCGGGGATCTCGCGGAGTGCAGCGATCAGGGGCGGGCGTCGATACGGATTCTTGTCGAGAAGTGCTTCCAGCAAGTCGGCGATGCGGGGGGAGAGTCCGGCGAGATCCGGCGGTTCGTGAACGGATCGGAATTGCACCTGCTCCCAGCGTCCGTGTCCGAAGGGGTGTCGTCCGGTTGCTGCGTAGGCGAGGACGGCTCCGAACGCGAAGAGGTCGGCGCGCTCGTCCGCTGTTGCGGTGGTGAGGTACTCGGGTGCCATGTATCCGATCGTGCCGATGGTCTGGCCCACGTTGGTCAGTGCGGTGTCGCCGTGCGCGCGGGCGATGCCGAAGTCGATCAGGCGCGGGCCCGTGCGTGACAGCAGGACGTTGGCGGGCTTCAGGTCGCGATGCATGGTGCCAGCCTCGTGAACGGTGTGCAGAGCCGTTCCCAGCTGGTGGGCCAAGCCCGCCCAAGCGGACGTTTCCAGTGGGCCGTGCTGAACGACCGCGTCGGCAAGGGTGGGGCCCGCGATGTACTCGGTGGCTAGCCATGGCTGGGTCGCATCTGTGTCTGCGGCAACGATCTCGACCAGTCCCGGTCCTGTCGTTCTTTGCGCGAGGCGAACTTCGCGCATGAACCGGCGGCGGAACTCGTTGTCGTTCGCGTACTGGGGGCGTACCACTTTGATGGCCACCACGTTGCCTTGCGGGCCGCGGCCGATGTAGACCACACCCATTCCACCTTGACCGAGCCGGCCCAGCAGCTGGTAGCCGCCGATCTCCACTGGATCGTCCATCAGTAGTTGCTGCACTGTTCCCCCATCCACATGGCCCACGCAGCATGCCACCTGCTGATGTCCCCATGGGCAAGCGACTTTGCGGACTTCATTCCAGCCGCGGCTGCCCACGCGGCTGGGATACGACGGCCGTTGAGCAAGTGCTCTCGGCCAGTACCCGACATCCCTGGCCAATTGCTCGGAGCATCAGGACGGTACGCCCGCCGACCCGCCGGCTACATCGTCCGGCCACCCACTGGCCGGCCACGTGAACGCATCTCGCCTCGGCCAGATCAGCCGGGGAGATCCAGGGCGCCGCAGTGTCGCCAAGCGGCCGGCGCCCCACTGCCTCAATCCGTCGAGATCAGGAGAACCCCAGCATGACGCAGCGTCCCGCCGTCTTCGCCGCCCTGCTCGGACTGACCCCGCCGGAAGCGCCATCGGAGATTTTTGGGTCCAGGAGCGGTTGGGAGACCTGCTCAACCCACCCCGCTCTGCGGAGGGATTCCGCGCCTGGGCGAAAGAGCAGGCCGCTGCCAAATCCGAGGGCGACTGCTTCGGTTTGGCGATCGAAGCCGTCGACACGGGAAAGATAGTCGGTGCTGTTGGCTCGCACCAGGCTGATCCACGCGCGGGCTGGTTCGAGTACGGCGTCACGATGGAGGCTGGCCATCGGCGCAAAGGCTACGCGTCAGAAGCCGTGCTGATGCTGCTGCGCTTCATGTTCGACGAGCGGCGCTTTCATAAGTGCGGAGCGCGGGTCTTCGCAGACAACGAGGTGTCGTTGGCATTCCAACGGCGGCTCGGTTTCGTTGAAGAAGGTCGCCTCCGCGACCAAGTGTTCTCTGCCGGCCAGCATCTCGATGTCGTGATGATGGGCTTGCTCGCTGACGAGTTCATGCCACCTGCTGGCGGTCCAGCAACTGCATACAGGGCTTGTTCCGGTTGAGTCCGGAGCAGACCCTGAGGCTTGTCCGCCGAGACATCAGGAGCGCAGGAGACTGAACAGAAGAACTTGACGGGGAACACCACCAACTACGGAAAAGCCGAAACCCAGGCATGGGACCGGGTCCACCCCAGACTCACCCACCGCTCCTCATGGCTCGACCACGACGGCGAACTGCCCTTGGTTGAAGGAACATTGATCCGCCTGAAGGTCGAGCACCTCTCGAAGGAACGGGATGCCCCGCCGGTGTGGTTATGGTCCTCCAAGACCAGCGCAACCCCGGACGACGTGGACCGCTTCTGGCAGGCATTCCTCCGCCGATTCGACCTAGAGCACACGTTCCGCTTCGCGAAACAGACCCTCGGATGGACGACCCCCAAACTCCGCACCCCCGAGGCCGCGGACCGCTGGACCTGGATCCTGATCGTCGCCCACACCCAGCTCCGGCTCGCCCGCCCCCTTGCTGCGGACCTCCGCCGGCCCTGGGAGAAACCCACCACCTCCGACCGACTCACCCCAGTCAGGGTCCGCCGGGGGTTCAGGAACATCCGTGCTCACCTCGCCTGCCCGGCCCGTGTTCCCAAACCCCGAGGCGCTGGCCCCGGACGGCCACCCGGCGTCGGTGCGACGAGCCCCATCTCGTAGGCCATGATCACGAGTTGGACCCGGTCCCGGGCCCCGGCCTTGGTGAGCAGCCGGGACACGTGGGACTTGACGGTTGCCACGGAGATGAAGAGGTCGTCCGCGATCTCGTTGTTCGACCGGCCCCGCCCGATGAGGGTCAGGACTTCCCGCTCCCGCTCGGTGATGCCCTCCACCGGCCGCGCGGCGCGCTCCGGAGCGGCGCTCGGACGCCCCACGAAGTCCGCGATCAGACGGCGCGTCACACCCGGCGCGATCAGCGCGTCTCCGGCGGCGACGATCCGGATCCCCGCGAGGATGTCGTCCAGCGCCATGTCCTTGACCATGAAGCCGCTGGCCCCGGCCCGCAGGGCGCCGTAGACGTGATCGTCCTCGTCGAAGGTGGTCAGGACGAGGACACGGGTCGCCACCGGACCGGCCGTGATCAGACGCGTGGCCTCGATCCCGTCCATGCCGGGCATCCGGATGTCCATCACCACCACGTCGGGGTTGACGTCCTTGACCAGTCGGACCGCCTCGACGCCGTTCGCGGCCTCCCCGACCACCTCGAGGTCGTGGTGGTCGGACATGATCACGCGCAGCCCGGACCGTACCAACGGCTGGTCGTCCACGAGCACGACGCGGACGGGAGCGTCGGTCACCGGCCCTCCGCCAAGGCTCCGGACGGCGCGGGCAGCGGCAGCCGCGCCACGACCCGGAAGCCGCCGCCGGCACGCGGCCCGGCGTCCAGGTGACCGCGCAGCAGACCGGCCCGCTCCCGCATCCCCACGATGCCGAAGCCCTGGGACGAGCCGCCCCCGGAGGCGCCCAGCCCGTCGTCGACGACCTCCACCGACAGCTCCTCGGTCCCGTAGTCGATGGCCACCCGGCAGTGCCCGGTGCCCGCGTGCCGGACCACATTGGTCAGCGCCTCCTGCACGATACGGTAAGCCGACAAATCGATGTCCGGTGGCAAAGGGCGCTGGTCACCGGTGTGGCTCACGTCGACACGCACCCCCGCCCCGGCCGTGTCCGCCGCCAGCCGTCCGACGTCCGCCAGACCCGGCGACGGCGTCAGCGACGCCCGCTCCGAGTCCGCGGCGCGAGGGCCCGCCTGACGGAGGGCCACCAGCGTGCGCCGCAGCCCCGAGAGGGTCTCCCTGCTGGTGGCCTCGATGGCCCGCAGAGCCTCGCGAGCCTCCGCGGGCTGCGTCTCGATCACCCGGCTACCCACCCCCGCCTGGATGGCGATGATGCCGATGCTGTGCGCGACCATGTCGTGCAGCTCCCGCGCGATCCGCAGCCGTTCGGCGGTCACGGCCTCGGCCACCTCCTGCGCGCGCAGCTCCACCGCGTGCTCGCGACGCTCGCGGCTCAGCAGCCCGGCCGCGCACGTCGCGGCCATCGCCAACAGGGCGATCACCACGTTCACGGTCAGGTTGTCCCCGTGCGCGAAGACTCCGATGACCAGGAGCTGCACCGCGCAGGAGAGCGCCACGGCGACGGTCGCGGCCCGCCGCGCACAGGTGGCGACGAGGAAGCCCAGTACGAAGTCCACCGCGAGGTACGACAGGAACTGCGCCTGGTAGCCGACCGCCAGGTTCTCGTGCACGGAGCCCGGGGTGCCGACCACCACCGCCGTGGATCCGAAGACCGTCATGACCAGGGCCAGGAGCGGCCTCCTCCGCAGCACACCGACGAGCAGGCTCACGGCGAGCAGCGCCCCGACGGCGTGCACCGTGCCCGAGGCGCGGTTGGCGCCCCCCACCAGCAGACCCACCGTCAGGAGGTACAGAACACCGCCCACCCATGCCGCGGTCCTCGTCCGCGTCATCGACACCGTCATCGACGTCGTGCCAGGTGAGGGGACGGACCGCGGCGCGCTGAGCGTACGGAGCCGACAGGGTCTGCGAGGCGTACGGGGCGTACGGGCGAGGGGCCGATAGGTGCGGTATGCATCATGCGGCGACAGTACTCAGCCACCCGGCGCACGGCATCGGCCCGGGGGCTTACGCCCGTGGGCGGGTCCGGCCGCGCGATGGCCGCCCACGGCCCCATGCCCCGATGGGGGTCTCCCGGCAGGGTTGTTCCTGTGATCGAAGTCAACGAACTCAGCAAGCGCTACGGCGCCAAGACCGCCGTCGACCGGCTGTCCTTCACCGTGCGGCCGGGCCTGGTCACCGGGTTCCTCGGCCCCAACGGAGCCGGCAAGACCACCACCTTGCGGATGATCCTCGGACTGGACGCGCCCACCGGCGGGACCGCCACCGTGGGCGGCGTCCCCTTCCGCACCCTCCCGCGCGGTTTGCGGCACGTCGGTGCCCTCCTCGACGCCGGCCAGGTGCACGGCGGACGCAGCGCCGTCGACCACCTGTCCGCGCTGGCCCGCGGCAACGGCCTGCCCCCGCGGCGGGTGGAGGAGGTACTGGAGGAGGTGGGGCTGGCCGAGGCGGCGGCCCGGCGCATCAGCGGGTACTCGCTCGGCATGAAGCAGCGGCTCGGGATCGCGGGTGCGCTGCTCGGCGATCCGCCCGTACTGATCTTCGACGAGCCGGTCAACGGCATGGACCCCGAGGGCGTGCTCTGGATGCGCCGCCTCTTCCGCCGCCTGGCGGCCGAAGGCCGCACCGTCTTCCTCTCCAGCCACCTGATGTCGGAGATGGAGAACACCGCCGACCAGCTCGTCGTCATCGGCCGGGGCCGGCTCATCGCCGCCGAGTCGGTATGGGACTTCGCGGCCCGCAGCACCCGCCGCACCGTCGTGGTGGGCACGCCGAAGGCCACCGAACTGACGGCGGCGCTCACCGCGGCAGGCGGCGTCGTCGAACCCCAGAGCCCCTCGGCGGGCGCCGGAAGGCTCACCGTGACCGGCCTGTCGGCGGACCGGATCGGATCACTCGCCTTCGCACACCGGATTCCGCTGTACGAGCTGACCCCCCGCACCGCCTCATTGGAGGAAGCCTTCATGGAACTCACCGCCGGCAGCGTCGAATACCTGGCGGGGCAGCCCCGATGACCGCACGCGCCACCTCCGCCCCGGTCGAGCCGCCCGCCCGCTTCCGCGACCTGCTGGCCGCCGAGTGGATCAAGTTGCGGTCCTTGCGCTCGACCCCCTGGACGCTCGCGTTCACCAGCCTGTTCGTCATCGGGGCGGCCGCCGTGGCGGCGCTGGCGCGGTACGACAGCCTCGGACAGATGACCCCGGAAGCGAGGGCGGAACAGGGCTTCCTGGTCTTCGACGCCTTCCCCCCGGCCGGTTACATGACGCTGATGCTCGTCGCCGGCAGCGTCGGCGCCCTCACCGTCGTCAGCGAGTACAGCAGCGGGCTGATCAGCACCACCCTCGTCGCCGTCCCCGCCCGCGGAGCGGTGATGCTGGCCAAGGCGGCCGTCACCACCGCGCTGTGGACCGCGCTCGGTACGGTCATCTCCACCGGCTCGTTCCTGGTCTCCCAGGCCATCCTGAACGGGCACCACGCCGGGGTCACCCTCACCCATTCCGGAGTGCTCCGGGCCCTGGTGGCATCCGCGTTGCTCGCCCCGGTCTGCGCCCTGACCGGCCTCGGCTTCGGCTCCCTGATCCGGCACAGCGCCGCCACCATGGTCACCAGCGTCTTCACGCTGCTGATGCTGCCGCCGATCTTCTCGCAGAGCGCACCCTGGTCCGCCGCCCTCAGCCACGCGATGCCGTTCACCGCCTGGAAGCGCCTGGTCCAGAACTGGCCGCCCGACCCGGACTCCCTCGCGTACTCCGCCACGGTCCCCGGCTCCTGGTCCGTCTACACGCTCTGGCCCGTGATCGCGGTCGTCCTCGCCCTCCTCGTCGTGCGTCGCCGCGATGCGTGAAGGCGCCCCGAGTGCGCGATCGGCAGGGCCTGAGCCGAGCATCCGGATCCGGCTGTCACATGGTTGCCATGCGCCGCGAAAGGCTGGCACCCAACGGTCAGGGACCATCCCCACCGAAGGCGCATGAAGCACCATGGAGCGTCCAATTCCCCTTAATCACAAGGGATTTCACATGCGCGGCGTATCATTCGCGGCCAAGGCCGCCGTCGCCGCCTCCCCGTCGCCGCCTCCCCGTCGCCGCCTCCCCGTCGCCGTCCCGGCCCACGTCGGCACGCAGGCGGCGCTCACCGAGGTCCAGTGGCGCCCATGCAACGGGTGGGGGGTGCGGACACCCTCGTGTCCCGCATGGCCGACACGGCCCCGGCGCCCGATGGCGCAGCGGAGCCCGCCCATACGAGCCGAACAAAACCAGTCATCACTTGATCCAAAACGAACAACTGCGAAAGTTCCCCACGGTACGAGACGGTCCGCTGGGACGATGTCGACGATTCGCTGCGCCCGGTTCCCGGGCCGGGTCCAAAGGCCGTCGCGGGCGCGATACCGCCGTGACGGTGTGCGAGGGGCGCGCCTGTCGTCCGCGGGGGTGGTTGACGACGCCGGCGGCAGGGGCGCCTTGTGCGACCGCGCCACCGCCGGTCCCCGGGGGCCTCCGCTTCCCGCCGTCGTGTCGCGGCCTCTGAGGGGGGATTCACCGTGTCCACGATCAACCGGTTACGCCCGCACCACACCAACACCCACACCCACACCCACACCGGCAGACGCAGACGCCGCCGCACAGCGGTGGCCGCCGCGTTCGCCCTCGCCGTGACCGGCCTGGGTGCCCTGAGCGCCACCCCGGCGGCCGCGCTCACGCCGACCGTGGTCGCCACGGTCCCGGTGGGCGCGAACCCCGAGAACCTGGCCGTGGCACCGGACGGCAAGCACGTCTACGTCAGCAACTCCGGCGTATACATGGGCACTCCCGGCAACACCGTGACCGTACTGGACACCGCCACCAACACCGTCGCCGCCACCATCCCCGTCGGCAACGGCCCCGCCGGGCTCGCGGTCACCCCCGACAGCGCGCACCTGTACGTGGTCAACCGCGGCGCCGCCACGATCAGCGTCGTGGACACCGCCACCAACACGGTGACCACCACCATCACAGGCATCCACGACCCCACCACGGTGGCGGTCAATCCGTCCGGCACCCGGGCCTACGTCGTCGACTCGGCCTCCCCCAACGGGGCGATCCGGGTCATCGACACCGCCACCAACACCGTCACCGCGTCGGTCACCACCGGCCCGTTCCCGCGCGACGTCGCCTTCAGTCCCGACGGCGCGCGCGCCTACGTCACCAACCTGGGCGACAACACGCTGGGCGTCATCGACACCACCACCGCCACCGTCACCGCGAACGTGCCACTGAGCCACCAGCCGTTCGCCGTCACGGTCAACCCCGTCAGCGGGGCGGTGTACGTGAGCCACGGGCGCGACGACCTCGTGTCCGTGGTGGACCCGGCCACGCTCACGGTCCGCGCGACGATCACCACCGGGTCCTACCCCGGTGGCGCCGCGGTCAGCCGGGACGGCACGACCGCGTACGTACCCGGCATCGGCGGCAACACCCTGTCGGTGATCGACACCGCGACCAACACCGTCACCGAGGCCGTCCCGGTCGGAGGCGGCCCCGTCGACGCCGGAGTGAGCCCGGACGGCACCCTGGTCTACGTCCTCAAGAACGGCAGCGAGACCCTCGACGTACTGAACGTCGGCTCCGCGGCGCCGGTCGTCACCGGCATCAGCCCCGCCTCCGGCCCGGCCGCGGGCGGCGCCGTCGTCACGGTCACCGGCACCAACCTGACCGGTGCCACCGCCGTCACCTTCGGCGCTACCCCCGCCACGGGCGTCACCTGCACCGCCACCACCTGCACCGTCACCGTCCCCGCCCACGCGGCCGGCCCGGTCGACGTACGGGTCACCACCCCGGGCGGCACCAGCCCGGTGACCGCGGCCGACCAATACACCTACCTCGCACCGCCCGCGGACATCGCCGTCAACCTCACCGCCCAGCCGCAGCTGAGCATCCTGGTGCCCTACCTGACCTACACCCTCACCGCCCACAACACCGGCCCCGGCGCCGTCACTTCCGCGACCCTGACCGCCGCACTCCCGCCCGGCGCCTCCGCTACGAACCTCTCCGCCGGATGCACGAGCGCCGCCACCACGGTCACGTGCACCTACGGGACGATCGCCAACAACGCGAGCGCGAGCAAGACGTTCCGTGTCCCCCTGCACCTGCTGACCCTCGGCCCGCTCAAGGCCACCGCGGCGCGCACCGCCTCCGCACCCACCGACCCCAACCGCACCAACGACACCGCCGCCGCGACCTGCACCGCCCTCTCCATCGTCCTGGTCACCTGCACCTGACCCCCACAGCCCGGCCATCCCGGGCGCGCATCCATTGCTCGCCGCTGATCTTGCTGAGCCCGGTGGACTGCACGGTCGCCGACTCAGGCTCCAGGCCGACGCCGTGGCCCCGAACGTAGCCGTACGGGGTCACGGCGCCGCGTACCCGGTCATCCGCGCCCGGGGCCCACGCCGCATGACCACGACCGTGGGTGGGTGGACGCAAGCGGCCGCTGCCGGTTCCGTCCACCCCAGAGCCCTTCCCACCGTGCTGACCTGCGACGAGAGTTGTTCTTGCCCGACGGACACCGATCCGGAAGGCACTCGGATCGGAAAGGCCGCCGCGGGACGCGACTGGTTCAGGACACCAGTGCGACGCGCCGACAGCTCTCAAGAACGGAAGAACTCTCGTGATTCGCACGCGTTTCGCCCAGGCCACCGCGGTGCTCACCCTCGACCTCATCGCCGCGGCGGCGGTGCTGGACAACCGGGGCCACCCGTAGCACCGGCCGGAGCCGGGCACGACCACGCTCCGCCCGCACCGTTGACCGGTCGGCTCCGAAGCGCGGGCACTCCAAGCCCCCTCAGCATGGCCACGCGACGTTCCTCCCCGCCCTCGAACAGCCCGACCACACACGCTGTTCACCGGGCGGCCATCACCGCGGCCGCACGCGCCCGTCCCGTCGCCTCTCTCGGTCCGACCCGAAGCGACGCGACCGGCCCTGACGCGACCGGACTGACGCGATCCGACGCAACCGGACGTGACGCGATCCGACGCCACCGGGCCTGACGCGATCCGACGCGATCTGACGCACCGCCACCGTCCCCACGGACGCCCCTTCCTCGCCGCGAGCCGATCAGGGCTGCCCACGCCCAGCCGCCGGCCCCCACTTTCTTCGAACCATTCACCTTTCTGGAGTTTTCGATGTCCCGTTCCCTGCGCCGTTCGTCCGCCACCGCCCTGCTCGCCGCGGGCCTCGCCTCCGTCGTGCTGACCAGCACGATTCAGGCGCAGGCCGCGGAGGCCCCCTCGGCGCCGGCCGTCTCGCAGACCGCTCAGGCCGACACGGGCACCATCACGCCGTTCACGCCGACCGTGCCCAACCCGACCACCGCGACGAAGGCGGAGCTCACGGCGGCCGCGGCCAAGGCCGCCAAGACCGCGAAGCCGGGCCAGCTGTTCCTGGCCCCTCAGGCACAGACCGCCGTCGACTCCAGCACCGGCGGTCGGATCAGCCGCAGCGAGGTCATAGCGCGTGCCAGGACCTGGGTGGACGCCGGGGTCCCGTACAGCATGACCAGCTACCGCTCGGACGCCAACGGCCGCTACCGCACCGACTGCTCGGGCTTCGTCTCCATGGCCTGGCACCTCGCGTCTTCCTCGGCCAACAACTGGGGTGAGACGACGGGCACCCTGCTGGACTTCACGTCCTCCATCGGCAAGGAGTCCCTGAAGCCCGGTGACATCCTGCTCAACCCCGACCCGGGCGCCAGCGGCCACGTCGTCGTCTTCAACGGCTGGGCCAACGCCGAACACACCCGATACGACGCCTACGAGCAGGCCGGCAGCACGGGAGCGGTACACCGCGAGATCCCGTACCCGTACTTCTCCGGGCACGGCACCTTCAGCCCCCGCCGCTACGACAACATCACCGACGCGGGAAGCGGCGACCTGACGGGTGACGGGAAGGCCGACCTGGTGGCTCTCGAGTCGGATGGTTCGATCACCGCAGCGGACGGCACGGGCAACGGATTCACCAACTATCACAAGATCGCGAGCGGTTTCGGGTTGCACGTGAGCGCCGACCGGTTGAACTACGTCGACGCGGACGGCGACGGCAAGGCGGACCTCATCGGCCTGGAAACCAACGGAACGATCACTCTGGCCAAGGGCACGGGCAGCGGCTTCACCGACTACCACACCATTTCCAGCGGGTACGGCGAGTACATCAACAACAGCCGGCTCAAGTTCGGTGACGTCACCGGTGACGGGAAGGCCGACGCCCTCGCCGTGGAAAGCGACGGATCACTGACCCTCGCGGTCGGCACGGGCAACGGATTCACCAACTTCCACAAGGTCGCCACCGGCTTCGGCGAATACGTCACCGG
Source organism: Streptomyces sp. NPDC002138 (assembly GCF_040296485.1). Taxonomy (NCBI): domain Bacteria; kingdom Bacillati; phylum Actinomycetota; class Actinomycetes; order Kitasatosporales; family Streptomycetaceae; genus Streptomyces; species Streptomyces sp. NPDC002138. The sequence continues at coordinate 64,646 of NZ_JBEOXE010000045.1, forward strand.
CAGCCGGCTCAAGCTCGCCGACGTCACCGGCGACGGCAAGGCCGACCTCATCGCTTTGGAGAACAACGGATCGCTGACCCTCGCCACCAGTAACGGCGACGGCTTCTCCAACTACCACACGATCTCCAGCGGATACGGCGACTTCGTCAGCAACGACCGCCTCCGCTTCGGCGACGTCACGGGCGACGGAAAGGCCGACATCCTCGCGGTCGAGACCGACGGCAGCCTCACCCTGGGCACCGGCACGGGCGACGGCTTCAAGGACTTCCACAAGGTCGCCACCGGCTTCGGCACCTACGTCAACGACCACCGCCTCCAGCTCGCCGGCTGACACTCGACGCGCGAGCCCCCACGGGCCGTAATCCGCTGACCCGCCTCACCCCATCCCTCAGGTCCCGCCGCGACCCATCGGCGGGACCTGAGCCGTTCGCCCCGACCTGCGACGGCCGACGTGCATGAGCCGACTCAAAGATGCTCAGGCCGAGGTCAGGTGCTGGACCGGTCTCGTCATGAGAGGGGACGGCTCCACCTCCAACTCACGGCGCAGCAGCAGCTGGTACTCCTTGCAGCGCTTCACCGCGCAGGCCGTGTTGCCCTCCGCGATGTGCATCTCGATGAGGATGCGGTGCGCCGTCTCCCGGATCGGGCCGATCCTGTACGCCGACACCGGGGTCCGAGACGGCCGTCGATCATTGGAGGTGAGCAGGTCCCCTGCTGCATCACGGCGACCGCCTCGGCACCCTCACAATTACCCCCGATATCCGGATTCACCCGGTACCGCATGCCGGCGTCCGCACATGGCGACATGGCGGTGGCCCGTCCCCAGAGTTCGGGAGGACAGGCCACCGCCACACCACATTCGAGCTGTGGATCTATACCGCGGCTACCAGCGATACCACCGGCCGCTGCCGCCCCTCGGGCGGGCGACGAAACCGATCAGCCACAGCACCAGGACCGCGATCGCGACCCACCAGAGAATCTTCAGCGCGAAACCCGCACCGAAAAGGAGCAGAATCAGAAGAAGAACAAGAAGCAGGGGAACCATGATTATCAACCTCCAAGGCATCATGTGCCCGGCCCCATCGAAGGCATGCGCGCGGAACTTACCTGTTTCTTATCGGGACAGGTGGGCAGGTTTTTCAGCCGTCATCGGAGGAGGCGGCGCGGTGCCGGTTCATTTCCTGGTCTGTGCGAGCACCGCGTTGAACTGCGCGCCGGTGAGCAGTGCCAGGTTGGTGAACCACAGCCACACGAGGAAGACGATGGTCCCCGCCAGCGAACCGTAGAGGCGGCTGTAGGTGCCGAACTGCGTGTAAAGGGTGAAGAGCGCCGAGGCGCCGAGCCAGAGGAACGCCGCCAGGGCTCCGCCCGGGAATCCCCGGCGCGTTCCGCGGGCCCCGGCGGGTCCGGTTCGGTAGAGGATGAGGATCAGTGCCGTGACGACCACCAGGAGCACCGGCCACCTCAGGGCAGTCATGACATCCGTACCCGAGTAGCCCGCGGCCGCCGCGAGTCGGCGGGTCACGGGGCCGGTCGCGACGAGGCTCGCGGCGCCCGCGACGAGCAGGGCCAGCAGCGCGCCGGCGGTGAGGACGAGGATGTGCGCCGCGCGCAGGGGTGGCCGCGTGTCGGGGAGCCGGTGCATCGCGTGCAGGGCGCGGCGGAAGACCGCCAGGTAGCTGCAGGCCGACCACAGAGCGCTCAGGACACCGCTGATGAGCAGGACCCACAGGGAGGACGGCTTCGAGGTGAGGCCGTCCAGAGCCTCGCGGAGCACCTGGGCCGACTGGGGAGGGGCGTAGGAGGTGAGGTCGAGGATCAGGCGCTCGCGGGTGCCGGCCCCGGCCAGCCCGACCAGGGAGACCGATACGAGCAGGGCGGGCACCAGCGCCAGCACCGCGTAGTAGGTGAGAGCGGCCGCGTAGTCGGCGATGTTGTCCTGCCACAGGCGCACGGCGGTGCCGCGCAGGGCTGAGCGCGCCCGTCGCAGCAGCTCAACGGCGCGGTCGGTCCGATTACTTTGGTGCGTGCGGAGAGTGTTCGATGCCACGCTGTCCTCTTGCCCGGCGACACCGCTCTCACCCTCCGTACCCCGCTCGACGTGCCGTCGCCACCTGCGACCTGGCCTTGGCCCTGGCGGAGTGTCCCGGTATCGGCACTGGCCCATCCGATCAGCGGTGCGCCGTCTGGAACGGTCAGGCCCAGCCTGTCGGGGAGGTCTCCGACGTTCTCAGGCCGCGGTCGACGCGTTCGCCGATTCGGCGGCGGCGCGGTGTTCGGCGTTGATGCGCTGGGCTTCTTCCAGCTGGTCTTCGAGGATGACGATCCGGCAGGCCGCTTCGATCGGGGTGCCCTGGTCAACGAGTTCGCGGGCGCGGGCGGCGATCCGTAGCTGGTA
>NZ_JBEOXE010000046.1:0-63600 GCF_040296485.1 Streptomyces sp. NPDC002138
GACCTGTCCGGGCGGAGCCCGGTGCGGCCCGCCAGGGCCGTTGTCCCCTGCGGGGCTCCTGGGGCTCCGCCCCAGACCCCGCGCCTCAAACGCCGGCGAGGCTGAAATGCCGCACGGCGCGTCGGCGAAGCTGAGGTGGGTCACCGCGCCTCAAACGCCGGCGAGGCTGGAATGCCCGGCACCGCGCGCCGAATGCCGGCGAGGCAAGGGGTGGGCCAGGTAGCCGGGAGCGGCGACGCCGGGTCCGGGCCCCACCGGGGCCACCGGGCCGGGACTAGGCCCTGTCTGATGGCTCTTGTCCGGGGTGGTGGATCTCTCGCTGTTCCGGGCATGAGTCGGTCATGGTGCGTCGGCACGAACTGACGAATGCTCAGTGGGATCGCATAGCTCCGTTGCTGCCGGAGACCGGTAGCCCGGGTGGTCGGTGGGCTGACCACCGGACCGTCGTCAACGGGGTGCTCTACCGGACCCGGACCGGGATTCCCTGGCGTGACCTGCCCGAACGCTACGGATCCTGGCAGACCGTCTACGAACGCCACCGCCGCTGGTCGGCCGACGGCACCTGGTTGAAGAACCTGCGGGCGTTGCAGGCCGGCGCCGATGCCACCGCCTCGGACGAGGACGGCTCGTGGGCGGTCAACGTCGATTCCACCTCCTGCCGGGCCCATCAGCATGCGGCCGGGGCCCGGCACGCGCCCCCGGCCGACCATCCCGAAAAGGGGGCGGAACGCGTGTGGATGCAGAGGGCCGCGAGGCCCTGGGACGCTCCCGGGGCGGGCTGACCAGCAAGGTCCACCTGCTGGCGGATGACCGCTGCCGGCCCCTGGTCTGGCTGACCTCACCCGGCCAGCGCGGGGACAGCCCGATGTTCATCCCGCTCATGCAGGCCCTGAACGTGGCCCGCACCGGGCGCGGGCGTCCCCGCACCCGCCCGGACCGGGCCCGCGGCGATAAGGCGTACTCCAGCCGCGCCAACCGCCTCTACCTGCGCAAACGCGGAATCAAGGCAACGATCGCCCAGCCGGACGACCAGCGTGCGAAGCGCCGCAGGCGCGGCCGGGCCGGCGGCCGCCCACCGGCCTTCGATCGCGAGCAGTACCGCCAGCGCAACACCGTCGAACGCACCATCGGGAAGCTGAAACAACACCGAGCCGTCGCAACTCGCTACGACAAACGCGACTACATCTTCAACGGCACCCTGGCCACAGCAGCCATCGTCATCTGGCTCCGCGACCTCATCAAAGAGCCATCAGACACTGCCTAGAGGCGGACCTGCCATTCCGCCGAGGAGCGGAGGGTGCGGGCGATCTCCGGGTCGCGGACCGAAGAGGTGCGGTCCTCGGCGGTGACCGTCAGCCGGTGACCCCGCAGGTCGAGCAGCCACAGCTCCCCCACCCGCACCTCGGTGCGCCCCGCGAACCGCTTCTGCTCCCGGCCGTCCAGGTACCAGCGGACCACCGGCTGCCGCCCGTCCGCCCCGGTCAGGCGGGGTATGGAGACCTTCGCGGCGTCCCACAGCCGCAGCGTGCGGGCGGTCGGGGCGAGCGGGGTGACCAGGTGCGCGTGCTGGTAGAACCCCGCGATCATCGCCTCGACCCCGGGGAGGTTGAAGGGCTTGCCCAGGACCCGCATGATCGAGGCGTCCGTCGGCCGGTAGAGGCCGGACACGAAGTAGCCGCCGCCCTCGTACGTGCCGACCGCGCCCCCGTCGGGCGAGGGTTCGCCGAGCCAGCGGTACCACTTGGTCCGCTGCGTGCCCATCGGACCGGCGGCGAGCGTGGAGGTGTTGGACTCGGTGGGCTCGGGGCCGGTGTAGTGCTCGTACTCCGGGACGCCGGGATAGAAGTACTCGTCGGCGAGCTTGCCCAGCGAGTGCCCCGTCTCGTGGATGGCGACCTGGCCCGACTTCGGGTGACCCGCCGATGCGGTCGATATGCCCGCGTAACCGAGGCTCGCACTGGGCTCGTTGTAGCCCGCGCCGCCGTACTTGGCGCTGTTGGCGAGGACGATCACCAGGTCGGCCGCGGGCGCCTTCGCCACGTACCCGTCGACCTTGGGCTGGTCGACGCAGAGCAGCCGCTCGATCTGTTCGCACCAGAAGTACGAACCGAGCGCGGTGTCGCGGACCGTCGCCGGGTCCGGGTCGCCGGAGACTCCCGACTGCCGCGAGACCGCGTCGACCGTCCAGACGTTGAAGAGGTTCCGGTAGCTGGCATAGGGCTCCACGGCGGCCAGTTCGGCCCATTTCTCCTTGGCGTCGGCGTGGAAGCGGTCCAGTTCCGCGGCGGTGTACCCGTCCCCGACGACCACGATGTCGAGGCGGTCGGCGACCGGACCGTTGTCGACCATCTTCGTGACGGCTCCGTCGGCCGCGCGCTCGGCCTCCGGAAGCCGCAGCCCCGGCGCCGCCCGGCCGCCGGCCGGCACCCGGACGGTGCCGGATCCGGCGTCGCCACCGCTCTCCGGCCCCGGCACCTCCACGGGTATGCGGGTGGCGCCGGACCCGGTGGCGGCCGGGTTCGGCGTCGGTGCGGCGCTCGCGCCACCGGGTCCGGCGGCCAGCAGCACGACGGCGGCGCAGCACGCCAGGGCGGCCGCCCGCAGGGACGGGCGGACGGCTGGTCTCGTGAACTGCCCTGTTCTCATGCGGTGCCCTGTTCTCACGAAGTGCCCCCAGGGGCAGGAAAGTTAAGCAACGGATTAAGCAGACTGAACCGGTTGCTTAAATTAGGGGGCGCGCGAGGCGTGCGCAATGGTCCGCGCGCCTCAATACTGTTCGCTCAGCAGTGAGTGGGCGGGAACAGGGAGCATCGATGGACGAACCGGCCGAGATCGGGCGCAGGGTGCAGCGGCTGCGCGGCGAACGCGGGCTGACCCAGCGGCAGTTGGCCGAGCCCGCGTACAGCGGCGCGTACGTCTCGACGCTGGAGTCGGGCAAGGTCCGGCCGTCCGAGGCCGCCCTGCGCTTCCTCGCCGGGCGGCTGGACGTCAGTTACGAGGAGCTGGTCACGGGCAGGCCCGCCCATCTGGCCACCGAGCTACGGCTCGCCCTGACCGACGCGCAGCGGGCGCTGGCCACCGGCGCCGCCGACGAGGCCGCCGACCACTACCGGCGGCTGCTGGCCGAGGCGGAGCGCCTCGGCCTGACCGCCGAGCGGGTCGAGGCGCTGCTCGGCCTGGGCGACTGCGCCCTGGAGTCGGGCGAACTCACCGACGCCGTGGCCCGGTTCGAGGCGGCCGAGCGGCTTCTGGAGGGCGAGCCGCTGCACCGCCGGGCCCGCCCGATCCGGGGCCGCGCCATCGCGCTGCTGCTCACCGGCGAGCTGCGCTACGCCTGCTACCTCCTCGAGTCCACCATCGACGAACTCAACGCGAGCGGGCTGCCCGACCCCGAGGCGCTGCTGCTGCTCTACGCCGCCGTCATCGGCCCGTACATCGACATGGGCGCCCTCGCGCGGGCCGCGCACGCGGCCGAACTCGCGCTGGCGCTCGCGCCCCGGGTCGGCGATCCGGCGCTGGTCGCGGGCATGCACCGGCAGGTGGCGCGGACCTTCCTCGCCGAGGGGCGGCCCGCCGACGCCGACGCCTCGCTCGCCAAGGCCCAGGCGATCTACCGGCAGCTGCGGCTGGGGGCCGACCTGGCGCACTGCCACTGGATGCGGGGGTACGTACAGGCCCAGAACGGCGAACTGCACGCGGCCGAGGCCGAATTGCGCACGGCCCGCGACATGCTGGCGGCGCGCCGGGCCGCGCTCTACACCGCGCAGGTCGAGGTGGAGCTGGCCGACGTACTGCGCCGGCTGGGCCGGTACGAGGAGGCGGCGGCGCTGCTGTCGGAGCTGCTGGAGCTCGGCGACCGGCACGGCGCGGTGCACGCGGGCGGGGCCCACCGGCTGCTCGGGCTGATCGCGCAGGAGCGCGGCGACACCGAGGCCGCGGAGGAGCACTACGTACGCGCGCTGGCCCTGCTGGAGCGCAGCGGGGCGTCGGGCGACCTCGCCGATCTGTGCCGGCTGCTGGGAGATCTGCTGCGGCGCGCCGGGCGTACGGAGGCGGCGCTGGACGCGTACCGGACGGGCCTCGGCCATCGCGCGGCCCCCGGTACCACGACGCTGGGCCCGGCCCCCGCGGCTCCCGTCACCTCCGCGCCCGGCTCCGGTGTGTCGCGCCTGCCCCGCTAGCCGGATACCCCGATGCCCCGATGCCCCGACAGCCCGGCGGGCCGGTCGGGAGCGCCGTGCCGTGCCGTGGGCACCGTGGCGTCCGTCCCGGCCCGTCGGGCCGTGCGGGGAAGCGTCGTCGCGGCCGTCAGCCGCTGGGGCGCTCCCAGCGGTAGAAGCGCTGGGCCATCGCGTCCTTGGGGCTGCGCCAGGTCTGCGGGTCGTGCGGGCTGATGTACCGGGCGAGGCTGTCGCTGAGGCTGCGGAATTCCGGGTGATCGGTGACCTCGGCGATGGCCGGCCCCGGCGGGGTGTCGGACTCGATCAGGTGCATGTACACGTCGCCGAACTGGAACAGGCTCCGGCGCTTGACGCCGACCAGGTGGGGCAGCTCGCCCGCGTCCGATGCCGCGAACAGCTCGGCGATGTCGGGTGCGGAACCGGGCGCCATTCGGGCCACGATGAGCGCTTGGTGCATGGGAGGGGGAGGGCCTTTCTGCTCGGAGTGGCGAGGGGCGGTCAGCGGCCGCCGGCGACGGGGACGGGGTTCTCCCGGTCGTGCGCCTCGATCTTGTCGCGGATCAGCTCCATCTGGATGCGGGAGTTGTGGTTGATCCGGTCGGTCATGCCCGCGTCGTCGATGGGGGCCTCCGGCTTCATCGCGAAGTCCTGCACCCAGCGCATCCGGGTGCCGCCGGGGACCGGGGCGTACTCCCAGTGGATGTTCATGTGCGCGAACGGGCCCGTCTCGACCCGGCGGGCCCGGACGGTGAGGCCTTCGCGGTCGACGGTGCGCTCCGAGACCCAGCTCCACACGATGCCGTTCTCGTCCGGGTGCATCGCCAGCCGGAACCGGGTGGTGTCACCGGCCTGGTCGAGGATCTCGATGGACGCGTACTCGCTGAAGAGCCGGGGCCAGTTGGGGAGGTCGTTGGTCATCTCCCACACGAGGTCCACGGGAGCTTTCACGGTGATCTCGTTGTCGGTGTGGCCGGCCATGTCAGGCTCCCGTCATCAGGCTGTTGTTGACCAGGTCGAGGAATTCGCCCGGGCTCTTGCAGCGGTCCGCGTCGGTCGGCAGCGCGCGGCCGCGCCGGTTCTCGAGTTCACCGACGACGCCGAGCAGTCCCAGCGAGTCGAGGCCGTAGTCGTCGAACAGCGCGTCCGGACGACTCGCCAGCTCGGCGGGGTCGACGGTGATGCCGGCGCTCTTCATCAGGGCCGCGAGTTCTTCCATGGTGAGTCGGTCGGACATGGTGGGTGCCTTCTCTCTGCGACTGCTGCGTTTCGCTGTGACTGCTCTCTGTGACTGCGTTTCTCTGTGACTGTTTCTTTCTGCGGAGGTGGATCGCTGCGGAGGCGGACTACTGCTGCCGCCCACGGATGACGAGTGCCGAGTTGGAGCCCATCAGGCCCCGGCTCAGCACGAGGGCGGTGCGCAGCTCCGCGGGGCGGGCGCCGCCGGTGACCACGTCCAGGTCGTGGCACACGTCGAAGACGTTCGGGGTGGGCGGGACGATGCCGTGCTCCAGGGCCAGCACGGCGGCGGCCACGTCGAGGGTGCCGGCCGCGCAATAGGCGCGCCCGGTACCGCTCTTGGGGGCGGTGACGGCCACCTTGCGGCCGTGTGCGCCGAGGGCCTCGTGCAGGGCCCGGGTCTCGGCGGCGTCGGCTTCCGGGGTGCCGAGGGCGTCCGCGAAGACGACGTCGACCTCCTCGGGGGCGCAGTCGGCTTCCCGCAGCGCGCCGCGGATCGCCCGGGCGAGGCCCTCCGCGGACTCCGCCCAGCGACCGGGGCCGGTGAAGGTCGCGGCGTGCCCGGCGAGTTCGGCCCGTACGGGCGCTCCGCGCGCCGCGGCGGCGTCGGCGGCCTCGACGACGAACATGGCGCCGCCCTCGGCGGGGACGAAGCCGCAGGCCTTGTCGGTGAAGGGGCGGTAGGCCCGTTCGGGATCGTCGCTGACGCTCAGCCCGTCGTACTCGAGCTGGCAGACCACCGAGTACGGCGCGAGCGGGGCCTCCGTCGCGCCGACCAGCATGGCGCGGCTGCCCTGGCGGATGGCCCGGGCGGCGTGCGCGAAGGCGTCCAGCCCTCCGGCCTCGTCGCTGGCCAGCACCCCGCAGGGGCCCTTGAACCCGCGCCGGATGGAGACCTGGCCGGTGCTCGCCGCGTAGAACCAGGCGATGGACTGGTACGGGCCGACGTAGCGGGGTCCCTGTCCCCAGAGCCGCTGCAGCTCGCGCTGGCCGAACTCGCCGCCGCCGGAGCCGGCGGCGGTGACCACGCCGACGGAGTAGGGGTCGTACTCGTAGTCCGCGCGGCCGAGCCGGGCGTGCTCCAGGGCCAGGTCGGCCGCGGCGAGGGCGTAGTGGCTGAACCGGTCGGTCTGGACGAGGAAGCGGTCCTCGACGAGGGTGCCCGGGTCGAAGCCGCGGACCTCGCCCGCGATGCGCAGCGGGAGGTGTTCGCAGCCCTGCCGGGTGATCCGGTCGAGGACGCCGTCTCCGGCCTGGGTGGCCTTCCAGAAGGCGTCGGCGCCGATCCCGTTGGGTGCGACGACCCCGATGCCCGTGATGACGACCGCCGGTGAGCCGGGCGGCCGACGGGCGGCACTGGTACGGGCGTTCACACGCGTACCTCCTTCGGCTGGGACATGACCACGGCGGACTGGAAGCCGCCGAATCCGCTGCCGACGGAGAGCACGCTGCGCAGCGGGTGCTCGCGCGCGGTGCGCGGCACGTAGTCCAGGTCGCATTCGGGGTCGGGGGTCTCGTAGTTGGCGGTCGGGGGGACCACCTGGTGCCGGAGCGCCAGGACGCAGGCGGCGAGTTCGATGGCGCCGATGGCGCCGAGCGAGTGCCCGACCATGGATTTGATGGAGCTCATCGGGGTCTTGTAGGCGTGGTCGCCGAGGACCCGTTTGACGGCGGCGGTCTCGTGGCGGTCGTTCTGTTTGGTGCCGGAGCCGTGCGCGTTGACGTAGTCGATCTCCGTGGCGGCGATCCGGGCCTGGCCGAGGGCGGTTTCGATGGCCCGGGCCATCTCCAGGCCCTCGGTGGTGAGCCCCGTCATGTGGTGGGCGTTGCCGAAGGTGGCGTACCCGCCGATCTCGCAGTAGACCGTGGCGCCGCGGGCCCGGGCGTGCTCCAGCTCCTCCAGGACGAGGACGGCGCCGCCCTCGCCGAGGACGAATCCGTCGCGGTTCGCGTCGAAGGGCCGCGAGGCGTGGGCGGGGTCGTCGTTGTTCGGCGAGGTCGCCTTGATGGCGTCGAAGCAGGCGACCGTGATGGGGGACACGGGAGAGTCGGAGGCGCCCGCGATGCAGACGTCCATCCGGCCCTCCTGGATGGAGTGGACGGCGTACCCGATCGCGTCGAGACCCGAGGTGCAGCCGGTGGACACGGTCTGTACCGGGCCCCGCGCGCCCGTCTGCTCCGCGACCGCCGAGGCCAGGGTGGCGGGGGTGAACGCGCGGTGCAGGAAGGGCGAGGCGAGGTGCTCGTCCACGTCCCACCACTCGCCCCGCTGGCTGACGTCGACGTAGTCGTGCTCCAGCCGGGTGGTGCCGCCGACGGCGGTGCCCAGGGAGACGCCGGTGCGCCAGGAACCGTCGGCGGTGAGGTCGAGGCCCGCGTCGGCCACCGCCTCCCGGGCGGCGACCAGGGCGAACTGGATGTACCGGTCCGCCCGGGCGGCCGTGTCCTCGTCGAGGCCGTGCGCGGCGGGGTCGAAGTCGACCTCCGCGGCGATCCGGGACCGGAATCCGGCCGGGTCGAAGAGGGTGATGCCGCGCGTCGCCGTACGGCCGTGGGACAGCAGGTCCCAGAAGGCGCGGGCGCCGATGCCGCCGGGCGCGACGACGCCGACTCCGGTGACGGCCACCCGGCGGCCGGTCACGACACCACTCCCGTACGGTCCGGCGGACGATCCCACTCGACGGCCGTCGTGTGGGCGGCGGTGTGCGGTGCTTCCTCGGTGTCGACGTGGCCGAGTTCCGGCCGGGGGGCGAGCGGGCCGAGGTGGAAGACCATCCGGGCCTCGGTGTCGCCGACGTTGCGGAACCGGTGGCGCACGTTGAGGGGGACGAGCAGCCCCTGGTCGGTGCGCAGCGGGTGGGCCTCGCCGTCGAGGTCGACCTCCAGGTGCCCGGCCACCACGTACACGAACTCCTCGGAGTACGGGTGGTAGTGCTCGGCGATGGATTCACCGGGGGCCATCACGGCCAGGCCCATGAAACCGCTGGTGCAGCCCACCGAGGTCGGTGTGAGCACGGCTCGCAGATCTCCTCCGCGCCGGGTGTTGGGCTGCGTCTCGCTGAGGTCGACGATGCGTGGGCGTTCTCTGGTCATGGCGGACTTCCTCCGGGCGGAGACGGAGCCTGCACGAGGCTGTCGTGTCGGGGGGTGGGTGGGGATGGTGCGGGGTGGTGCGGCAGTGGTGGTGCGGGGTGCGGCCGTACGCGGAGGGCGTTCCGGCCGCCGGATCAGGACCGCGGCGCCGCGTGGCGGTCCGTGATCAGCTTCATGGGGTGGGGCGCGGCCGGCGCGCGGCCGGCCGGGCGGGCGAGCAGCCGCTCCAGGACCGCCGCCTTGCGGGGCCCGTCGATGCCGACGGCGGCCGCGGGGCGGGCGTCGGCCGGTCCGCTCACGTCCAGCAGGCGTACGACGATGTCGTCGCGCTGGAAGATGCTGCTGCTGCGCACCGGACCGCCGGGGCGCCGGGCCGCGTCCTCGTCCTGCTGGGCGAGGAACCGGGCGAGCGCGGGCCCGCAGCCCGGCTTGGCGGGGTAGAGGACGGCGTGGCGGTGGACCTCGTCCGCGCCGGGCTCCGTGCCGTGGGCGGCGATGTGGTGGACCGCCGGAAGTCCGGCGCGCATGAAGAACATCCGGGCCGATTCGGGGTCGGCGAGGTCGCGGTCCTGTTCCAGATAGGGGTTCAGGGCCTCCTCGACGGCGCGGACCTCGGGCTGTTCGGACACGTGCCGCAGCGCCGCCATGAGGTCTCCCTGGACCTCGACCGTACGCACCACCCGGTTGCCGTGCATGAAGAGGGAGGTGCGGCACAGCCGCGTGTGGTCGTCGACCCGGGCGGCCGGGGAGGCGTACGAGGAGAGGATCTCCGCGACGGCGGCTTCGCTGCCGGGCTTGACCGTGAAGGTGAGGCCGTGGCGGACGATGCCCGCGCCGAGGCGGGGCGAGGGCTGGAGCCGGGCCCGTACCGTCGGGGCCGCGGGGCCGTCGTAGCGCCTGCCGGTCTCGCGCAGGACCGTGAACTTCAGCGGCCGCATGGAGCGGGCGCAGGCACCCAGCGGGCGGACCTGTTCGGCGTGGGCCTCGCTGTTGACCCAGGCGAGGTACTGCGGCGCGCTCTCCCACTCGCTGGTGATGAGCCATTGGGAGGGGTTCTCGAAGGACTGGCACAGCTGGTCGCCGAGGTGTCCCGGGACGGACGCGATGTCGTGGCGGAGCTGCTCGTAGGCGTCGAAGAACCGCTGTTGGGTCCCTTCGTGGAGGTCCATCAGCAGCACGACCCTGAGCATCGAGCCGTCGAAGGCGGACTGTGACACCCGTTCGGCCAGGGTGTTGGTCATCTGCTCGCTCCTTCGTGGGGCGTCAAGGGTGTGCGGGCGTGCGGGCGTGGAGGCCGTCGCGTTCCGATGAGGAGGGGCGCCGCTGTCACTCATGGTCATCCCGACACGCGCGGATCGCTACATCTCACAATCAAGCGGGTGACAAGAGACGAATCGCCCGGGCTCGATGGACGAACGGGGGCATAAAGGACTCCACTGCCCCGTACCGACCCGCACAGAAACCAGGAGCCCTTTGCCAATGGAAGAGAACGCCGATGTCCGCGTACCGGTCCTCGTCGTGGGCGGCTCGCTCGTGGGCCTGTCCGCCTCGCTGTTCCTGAGCCGTCACGGCATCAGGCACATGCTCGTCGAGAAGCACGCCGGTACGTCCGAGCACCCGCGCGGACGCGGGATCAACGCCCGGACCATGGAACTGTTCCGCACGGCCGGTGCCGAGCCCGCGATCCGGCGGGCCGCCTCCGCCCTGGAGGGCAACAACGGCATCCTGCAGACGGAGTCGCTGACCGGCGACCAGCACAACTGGCTGGTCAAGACGATCGACCCGGGCGGCGCGCTGGCCCGCTTCAGCCCCACCGGCTGGTGCCTGTGCAGTCAGAACAACGTCGAGCCCGAACTGGCCGCGCAGAGCCGGGCGCAGGGCGCCGACGTGCGGTTCTCCACCGAACTGATGAGTTTCGACCAGGACGAGACCGGTGTGGACGCCCTGGTGAAGAACCGGGAGACCGGCGAGCACATCCGGGTGCGCGCCGACTTCCTGATCGCCGCCGACGGTCCGCGCAGCCCCGTACGGGAAGCCCTGCGCATCCCCCAGACGGGCGGCGGCGAGCTGTTCCACAACGTCAGCATCACTTTCCGCTCGAAGCGGCTGGCCGGGGTGCTGGGCGATCTGCGCTTCATCGTCTGCTACCTGATCCGGCCGGGCGCGGACGGGGCGCTGCTGCCGGTGGACAACGACCAGCAGTGGGTCTTCCACGCGCCGTGGCACCCCGATCAGGGCGAGACCCTGGAGGACTTCACCGAGGAGCGCTGCGTACGTCAGATCCGCGAGGCGATCGGCGTCCCGGACCTGGACGTCGTGATCGGCGGGAAAGCCCCCTGGCACGCGGCCGAACGGGTGGCGACGCGGTACTCCGCCGGCCGGGTGTTCCTGGCCGGGGACGCCGCCCACGAGATGTGCCCGACGGGTGCCTTCGGTTCCAACACGGGCATCCAGGACGCGCACAACCTGGCGTGGAAGATCGCGGCGGTGCTCGACGGGTCGGCCGGCATGGAGCTGCTGGACACCTACGAGGCCGAGCGGCTCCCGGTGGCCAGGGCGACGAGCGAGCGGGCGTCGGCGCGTTCGGCCGAGCACAGCCACCCGGGGTTCGCGCCGCCGCCCAGCATGGGCGGGGGCGGCCCCAAGAGCGGGGTGCTGCCCACGGCCATGGGGTACTGCTATCCGACCGGAGCGGTGGTGGGCGGCGACCCGGCCCGTCCGATCATCCCGGACGGGCTGCGCCTGAAGGGTGACGTCGGAACCCGGGCCCCGCACATGTGGCTGACCCGGGCCGGGCAGCGGATCTCCACGCTGGACCTGTACGAGCGGTCCTTCGTCCTGCTGAGCGCCCCGGACACGGCGTGGTCGGCGGCGGCCGGGGCCGTATCCCGGCGCGTGGCCGCCCGGCTGGACTCGTACACGGTCGGATCCGGTGGTTCGGGGGCCGATCTGGTCCAGGCCGACGACGCCGACTGGACCGAGGTGCACGAGCTGCCGGCCGGAGGTGCCGTGCTCGTGCGCCCCGACGGGTTCGTGGCCTGGCGCGCGGACGGCCCGGTGGCCGATCCGGAGGCGGTCCTGCTCGACGTGCTGTCGAAGGTGCTCCGCACCTCCTGAGCAGCGGCCCGTGGCGGTCCCGCCGTCAGCCGCAGGCCCAGCACCCCGCCCAGCATCCGTGGCCGCGCGGTCGCGGATGCCGGTGCCGGGGTGCCCGGGCGGCTTGGCGGGCCTCGCGGGCGGCGTGGGAGGCACGGCTCACGAGGCAGGCCACCACGACCGCGACGGCGGCCAGCTCCTCGGGTTCGGCGGTGCCGCGGTGGACCCGCAGCAGGCTCGATATCGGCGCGTCTGACTGCATCGACATGGCCTCTCATCAGGAGAGTTCACCCTGTGGGGCCGTACGGGCCCCTGACGCTGACGACGCTACGAGCACGGCACCGCCCTGTCGTGCCGGGCGGCGCCGTCCACAGCCATCCGGGCGACACGCCCGGGCGGAGGCGGCCCGGGAGCCGGGTTACGACCCGGCCAGTTCGCGGACCGTCGCCACGTCGCTGAAGGGGATCAGCCGGTCGCCGATGATCTGGTGCGGCTCGCTGCCCTTGCCCGCGATCAGCACGGTGTCGAGCGGACCGGCGACGGACAGGGCGAAGGCCACGGCCTCGCGGCGGTCGGTGAACCGCTCGAAGGGCGTACCGGTCGCGGCGATGCCCGGGGCGATCTGGTCCAGGATCGCCCGGGGGTCCTCGTGGCGCGGGTTGTCCGAGGTGAGGACGCACAGGTCCGAGTGGGTGCCCGCGATCCGCCCCATCTCGGCCCGCTTGGTGGTGTCCCGGTCCCCGCCGCACCCGAAGACCGTGATGACGCGGCCGCGCGCGAACCCCCGGATGGCCGTCAGCACCTTGTCCAGTGAATCCGGCGAGTGGGCGTAGTCCACGATCACCGAGGTTCCCCCCGGGGTCCGCACGCGTTCGAACCGGCCGGGAACCGGTGGCATCACGGCGAGCGCGGCCACCAGCCCGGGCAGGTCGTGACCCAGGACGTGGCAGGCCGCCACGGTGGCCAGCGCGTTGGAGACCGAGAACCGGCCGGGGACGGGGAGGGACGCGGGATGGGCGTGCCCGTCGTGGCGCAGCGTGAAGCGGGTGCCGGAGGCGTCCATCACCAGATCGGTGGCCCGGTAGTCCGCCTCGGCGTCCACGGCGTACGTCGTCACCGCGTCCGGCATCATCGCGCGGATGCCCGCTCCGACCGGGTCGTCCAGGTTGACCACCGCGCGGCGGCACAGCCCCTGGAACAGCCGGAGTTTGGCGTCCCGGTAGTTCTCCATGGTGCCGTGGTCGTCCAGGTGGTCCTGGGTCAGATTGGTGAACACCCCGACGTCGATGAACGTACGGTCCACCCGGTGCGTCAGCAGCGCCATCGAGGTGGCCTCCAGTACGACGGCGGTGGTCCCGCGGTCGCGCATGCATCCCAGCAGGTACTGCAGATCGGGCGACTCGGGGGTGGTCAGCACCGAGCGGGGCATCGGGATCAGCTCGTCGCCGATGCGGCTGCCCGCGGTCCCGATGACGCCCACCTTCGCGCCCTCCGCGATCCGCAGCACCGACTCGACCATGTAGGAGACGGAGGTCTTGCCGTTGGTGCCGGTGACGGCCACCACGTCCATCTGCCGCCCCGGTTCGCCGAAGTAGCGGGAGGCGGCGACCGCGGCCGCCTTGCGGGGGTCCGGCACCCGTACGACGCAGCCCCCGGGCGCCGGGGCCTGCGGCGCCTCCGCGCCGACGAGGACCGCCGCGGCGCCGCGCGCGAGGGCCGGCCCGACGGCGGCGGGACCGCCCTCGACATGACCGGGAACGGCGATGAACAGCGATCCGGGTGTCACCCGGTCGACGTCGAAGGTGGGCCCCGCGGTGATCACCACGGTCTCCGGGTCGCCCCGGAGAACCTCGTGGTCGTGCCCTGCCAACAGCTCGCTGAGCTTCATGGTGGTCCCTTCGAAGGTGGCACGCGGCCCGGTCGTGCGGCAGCAGCCAGGCGGCAGCTCCGGCGGTGCGCCGGAGCTGCGGTGAAAATGAGCGGGTGCGAATGTGACCGGACCGGCGGTGGCGAAGGGGTGTCAGTACCCGGGGCGGCGGAAAGCGCTAGCCGTGGCCGTGCAACGCATCAGGGCCGGCCTCAACGGGACACGGCTCGAGGCCGCCCCGGTGCGGGTGGCTCCCCGTAACGCATGTGCGAGTGCGACCCATGACGCCGAGTGTACGTCGCCCCCGGCACCCGAATCCCCGCATGCCGAGGCACCACCCCACGGCGGGTTCCCGCTGGGACCGTGCCCCGCACCAGCATCCCCGCAGGCCGAGCGGGTCGCCCCCGCCGCACGCTCCGACCCCCCGGGCCCGCGAGCCGAGGAGACGCTCGTGCGGGGCACCGGCCCAGCCGGAACCCGCCGCCACCCCCGCACCCGTGCGCGGCACACCGACCCACCCGCCCCTTTTCTCCTACTATGCAGCCTCATGTCCCGCGCACACCGGTCCGCCGTCCTGTCCGCTTCAGTGGCCCTCGCGGCCCTGGCCACCCTCACCGCCGCGGCTCCCCCCGTCCCCCCTCCCCCCACCCACCACCACTCCGCCACACCGCCGGCAGCCGCCCCCGCCCCCGACCCCGCCGAGACGGCCCAACTGGGCGAGGCCCACGCCCGGGAACACGCCCAACGCCGCCTGGCCGCAGGCACCGCCGCCGCCCCGGAATACCCGCAGGCCAAACGCACCGCCAGCCTCGAAGCCCTACGGACCTCCCAGCTGGCGGCCAACGCGTCCTTCAGCCCGGCGGCGTCCGGCCGGTTCACGGAGTACTTCCCCTCCCCCGACTTCGGGGTCCACGTCGCCCTGCTGCCGACCGGCAAGGTGCTGCTCTTCTCCTTCGAGCGCGTGAACACCGACCCCACCAAGGAGACCGGCCCCACCGACCGGATCGGCCGCACCAACGCGGGCCGCGCCTACCTCTGGGACCCCGCCAAAGGCACCGGGGCCCGCGCCTTCAAGAAGGTCGAACCCCCGACCGTCCTGATGCCCGACGGGACGTACACCCCCCGCCCCGCCCCGTTCTTCTGCGCCGGGCACGCCTTCCTGCCGAACGGCATGGTCGCCGTGTTCGGCGGGAACGTCGGCGGCAAGGGCGGCACCGGCGCCAAGCTGTCCTTCGTCTTCGACCCGTGGACCGAGACCTGGTTCCGCAACCGCGACATGTCCGTGGGCCGCTGGTACCCCTCGGTGGTGACCGGCGCGGACGGGCGCCAGTACATCATGTCGGGCCAGTCCGAACGCGGTACGGGCACGCCCACTCCGGTCGTCGAACGCTTCCCCGCGCGCTCGCGTCCCGTGCCCTGGCGCAGGTACGACATCCCGGTCGGCCTCCCGGTGGAACGGTTCGGGGCGGACGCGCCCTTCCGCAACGACTACCCGCACCTCTTCTCGCTGCGGGACGGCATGATCTACGGGCTCGGGCGCGACGCGGACCAGCAGTGGCTGTTCGACCCCGTCCAGGAGACCCGGCGCGACCTGGCCCGACGGCCCGCGGATTTCCGCGGCTACGGCTCGGCCGTGCCGCTGCCGGCCGGGTTCCACGGCCCCGACTCGGTCCTGGTCCTCGGCGGGGACCCGCACGACCCGAACACCTACCAGCTCTCGGGCGGCGCGTGGACCACGCAGCAGCCGCGCGCCTTCGGCCGGACCCAGGACGACACGCTGATCCTGCCGGACGCCACCCTGCTCACCGTCAACGGGGCCTTGGACACCCGGAACTACGGCCACGGCCCCTTCAATCCGGAGGCCGACCTGAAGTACCGGCAGATCGAGACCCGGGGCGCGGACGGCCGCTGGCGGCTGGGACCGGCCCAGCGGCTCCCCCGCGGCTACCACTCCAACGCCCTCGTGCTGCCGGACGGCCGGATCATGATCACCGGGGACGAACTCCAGCAGATCGCCAACGACCCCGACATCCGCGACGGCATGGACGGCAGCATCGAGCTGTACGAGCCCGCCTACCTGCACCGCGGCGCACGGCCCGCGCTGGACCGGGTACCGGCCGGGAACCTCGGCTACGACACGGAATTCCGGGCCGGCACCTCGACACCGGGCGAGGTGAAGCGCGCCGTGCTCCTCGCCCCGACGACCGTCACCCACGCGGTGAACACCAGCCAGCGGCACCTGGAACTGCGCCTCACCACCACCCCCGGCAACACGATCGGCCTGCGCACACCCCCCAGCGCCGCCGACGCCCCGCCCGGCCACTACATGCTGTTCCTCCTGAACGCGAAGGGCGTCCCGAGCACCGCCCGCTGGATCACCCTCGGCACCCACTGACACCGGGGCCGGGACCCGGTCCGGGTACGGACCGGCCCGGCCCGGGAAAACCCCGGCGACGCGCCCCGCACCCCCTTGGCACAATGCGCGGATGCGCTCCGACGTCGCCCTGCGACCACTTGACCAGGACCTTCTCCTCGCACTGCTGCGCACCGCGGTGGCGGACGCGGATCCCCTGGAAGTGATGCCTCCGGTGCCCGGCGAGGACGGGTGGACCGCCGGGGCCCGGGCGGCGTTCCTCCGCTTCCACCGTTCCAGATCCCTGTCCGCCCAGCCGGTCGAGGCCACCTTCGCCGTCCTCGTGGGAGCGGAGGTCGCCGGAGCCGCCCGGCTGTGTCCGGCCTCTCCGTCCGCGCACGCGCCCGGCGCCGCCGGGGCGGCCGGGGCGGCCGAGGCAGGGGTGTGGATCGCCCGCCGTCACCGGGGCGCCGGAGTGGGCGCCGCCGTGCTCCGTCGGCTCCTCGAGCGCGCCCGGGCCGACGGGTTCGCCGCGGTGCTCATCAGCACCGGCTCGGACAACATCCCCGTGCACCGCCTGCTCACCACCCTGGGCGTCGAACTCGTCCACGGCCCCGACGGTGTGACGGCCCGTGTCGGTCTCACCCCCGGTCGGCCCGCTTAGCCCGTGGATCACGGGGGAAAACGACTCGGGTGAACCAACGCATCGAGGACTACGCGCTGATCGGCGACCTGATGACCACCGCCCTGGTGGGCCGGGACGGATCCATCGACTGGCTGTGCCTGCCCCGCTTCGACTCGGGCGCCTGTTTCGCCGCGCTCCTGGGGGACGAGGAGAACGGCCACTGGCGGATCGCTCCGGCCGTGGCCCCGGCCGGGGCCGGATGCACCCGGCGCGGCTACGTGGGCGAGTCGCTCGTCCTCGAATCGGTGTGGGAGACCGACGAAGGCACCGTCAAGGTCACCGACTTCATGCCGCAGCGCGATGTCGCGCCGGACGTCGTGCGCATCGTCGAGGGCGTCTCCGGCGCGGTCCCCATGGCGGCCACGATCCGGCTGCGCTTCGACTACGGCGCCGTCGTGCCCTGGGTGCGCCGCAGCGACGGCCACCGGGTCGCCGTCGCCGGACCCGACTCCACCTGGCTGCGCAGCGAGCCGCCCGTGGAGACCTGGGGCGAGGACCAGAGCACCCGGTCGGAGTTCACCGTCGAGGCGGGCGAACGGGTGGCCTTCGTGCTGACCTGGCACCCCTCGCACGAGCCGCGCCCGGACCTCGTCGACCCCTACGAGGCACTGGTGCACAGCCTGGAGGACTGGCAGGAGTGGTCCGCGCAGTGCGTGTACGACGGCCCGTACCGCGAGGCCGTCATGCGCTCGCTGATCACGCTCAAGGCGCTCACCTACGCACCGACCGGCGGCATCGTCGCCGCGCCCACCACCTCGCTCCCGGAGGAGCTCGGCGGCGTACGCAACTGGGATTACCGTTACTGCTGGCTGCGCGACTCGACCCTCACCCTCGGTTCGCTGCTGCAGACCGGCTTCCTCGACGAGGCGCGGGCCTGGCGCAGGTGGCTGCTGCGCGCGGTCGCGGGCGACCCGGCCGACCTCCAGATCATGTACGGGATCGCCGGCGAGCGGCGGATCCCGGAGACCGACCTGCCGTGGCTCGCCGGGTACGAGTCCTCCGCGCCGGTCCGGGTCGGCAACGCGGCCGTCGACCAGCTCCAGCTCGACGTGTACGGGGAGGTCATCGACTCCCTCTATCTGGCGCGGACCTCGGGGCTGGTCACCGAGTCGCACGCCTGGCAGATCAATCTGGCGCTGCTGCGGTTCGTCTCGGAGAACTGGCGCCGGCCCGACGAGGGTCTGTGGGAGGTGCGCGGACCGCGCCGCCACTTCGTGCACTCCAAGGTGATGGCGTGGGTGGCCGCCGACCGGGCCGTGCGCACCCTGGAGGCGCATCCGGAGCTGGAGGGTGACGTCGAGGAGTGGCGCGCGATGCGCGAGGAGGTCCACCGCGATGTGTGCGAGAAGGGCTTCGACCCCGTCCGCAACACCTTCACCCAGTCGTACGGCTCGACGGAGCTCGACGCGGCGACCCTGCTGATCCCCCGGGTCGGTTTCCTGCCGCCGGACGACCCGCGGGTCATCGGTACGGTCGACGCGGTCCGCGAGGAGCTCGGGCACGCGGGGCTGGTACGCCGCTACTCGACGGAGGGGCCGCCCGTGGACGGGCTGCCCGGAAGCGAAGGCACCTTCCTGGCCTGCTCGTTCTGGCTGGCGGACGCGCTGCTGATGACGGGCCGGGAGAAGGAGGCGCGGGAGCTGTTCGAGCGGCTGCTGGAGCTGCGCAACGACGTGGGACTGCTGGCCGAGGAGTACGACCCGGTCGCCGGGCGCCAACTCGGCAATTTCCCGCAGGCCTTCAGCCACATCGGACTGGTGGGCACGGCCCTCGCCCTCGGCGGTTCCTGGCCGGTGACCATCGACCCCTGAGCGGTACGGCAGGACCCGCACACCGGACGAAGCTGGTCTAGACCTTGACAGGTCCAGACCAGTTTCGCTTGAGTGGGCGGTGGTTGTCCCCCACGACAACTCCCCCCACCCAAGGAGCAGTCCCGTGATTCGTGCGCTTCGCCGCCGCGCCCTGGCCCTGGCATCCGCCGCGGCCGTGACCGCCGCCCTCGCCGTCGCCCTGCCCGCCACCCCCGCCGCCGCGGCCACCGCCTGCGCCGGAGCCTGGGGCTCCTCCGCCGTGTACACGAACGGCATGACCATCTCGTACGGCGGCCACAACTGGCAGGCGAAGTGGTGGACCCAGGGCGAGACGCCCGGCACCACCGGCCAGTGGGGCGTCTGGGCGGACCTGGGCGTCTGCGGTGGCGGCCAGGACCCGAACCCCGGGCCCGGTACGCCCTCCGGATTCGTGGTCTCCGAGGCCCAGTTCAACCAGATGTTCCCGAACAGGAACCCCTTCTACACCTACAACGGCCTGGTCGCGGCCCTGTCGGCCTACCCGGGCTTCGCCACCACGGGCGACGACACCACCAAGCGCCGCGAGGCCGCCGCCTTCCTGGCGAATGTCGCCCACGAGACCGGCGGGCTGGTGTACATCGTCGAGCAGAACACGGCCAACTACCCGCACTACTGCGACGCGTCGCAGCCGTACGGCTGTCCCGCCGGGCAGGCCGCCTACTACGGCCGCGGCCCCATCCAGCTCAGCTGGAACTTCAACTACAAGGCGGCGGGCGACGCCCTCGGCATCAACCTGCTCGCGAACCCGTACCTGGTCGAGCAGGATCCGGCCGTGGCGATGAAGACGGCCCTCTGGTACTGGAACACCCAGAACGGCCCGGGCACGATGACCGCCCACGCGGCCATGGTCAACGGAGCGGGCTTCGGGGAGACGATCCGCTCCATCAACGGCTCCCTGGAGTGCAACGGCGGCAATCCCGCACAGGTCCAGAGCCGCGTGAACAGCTACAAGTCCTTCACCCAGCTGCTGGGCGTGACTCCGGGCGACCGGCTGACCTGCTGACCGGCCGACCCGCTGGCCGTCTGAGGGCCCATCAGAACGGCTTGGTGGGGAGGTACTTGCCGTCGAGTGTGATGACGGCGCGCTCCCCACCCTCCGGGTCGGCGGCCTTCCTCACGTCGAGCCGGAAGTTGATGGCGCTGATGATGCCGTCGCCGAACTGCTCGTGCACCAGGGCCTTCAGGGTCGTTCCGTACACCTGGAGCATCTCGTGGAACCGGTAGATGGTCGGATCGGTCGGGATGCCGCCCGGGATCGAGCCCCGGGTAGGGACCGTCTGCACGAGGCGTACGGCGTCGTCGTCCAGGTCCAGCAGGGCGCCGACGGCGGCGGCCGCGTCGGCCGGGAGCGGGTGCTGGCCGAGCAGCGCGGCGGTGACGAAGGCGACCGACAGGCCCGTCACGTCGGCGATCTCCTGCCAGGACAGGTCCTTGCGCGTCTTGGCCTCGACGGCCGTGATCGCGAGGGCCTGCCGCGCGGAGGGGTCGAACTGGGCGTGCAGCATGGGGAACTTCCTTCGTGTGCGGGAGGGGAGGGAAGGGACGGGGGTGATCAGGCGGCCGCGGAGGTGACGTCCTCGACGGCTCCGGTGGGGATGTCGTATACCCAGCCGTGCAGGGCGACGGCGCCCGCGGCCAGCGCGCGGGCCACCGACGGATGCGTGGCCAGATTGGCCAGCTGCGCGGCGACGTTGTCCCGGATCAGTGCGCCGAGCCGGTCCGCGTCCGGGGCCGCGCCGCCCGGTGACCCGGCGCGGGCCAGCGAGGCGTCGGCGTGGCGCAGCCAGTGCGCGCCGGCGGGCAGTGCGGCCAGGTCCCGGCCCTCGGCGAGCGCGGTCATCGCGCCGCAGGCGGAGTGGCCGCAGACCACGATGTCGCGGACGCCGAGCGCGGCGACGGCGTATTCGATGCTGGCCCCGACGCCGTCGGGGCCGGGGGCGTGGGCGGGCACCAGGTTGCCGGCCGTGCGGATGACGAACAGCTCCCCCGGCTCGCGCTGGGTGATCAGCTCGGGCACGACCCGGGCATCGGAGCATCCGATGAACAGCGTGTCCGGTCGGTGGGTGGTCGCCAGGCGGGCGAAGAGCCCCGCCTTCGCCGGGAAGACGTCCTGCTGAAAGTGCGCGACACCCGCTGCGAGCGCGTGCATGGCCACTCCTTTCGGGGTGCGTCGGTGGGGATCGGTGCGGCCCGGCGGTGCTGCCGGGCTGACGAGATCCACCCTGCATGAGCTGTGCCTATAGTGTCCAAGTCGTACTGATCATGATCGTTATTGGTCTCATCTATAGACCGGTCTATCGTGGTGCCCATGGCTCCGGAACTGCGTCACCTCCGCTATCTGCTCGCCGTCGCCGAGCAGGGCAGCTTCACCCGCGCCGCCGAGGAGCTGCGGGTCTCCCAGCCGACCCTGTCGCAGCAGATCAGGCAGCTGGAGCGGACCGTGGGCGCCCAGCTCCTGGACCGCAGCGGGCGTACCGTACGGGCCACCGACGCCGGGGCCGCCTATCTGCACTACGCCCGCCGCGCCCTGCGCGATCTGGCCGCGGCCGAGCGGGCCGTCCTCGACGTGGCCGATCTGTCCCGGGGCACCCTGCGGCTCGCGATGACCCCGACCTTCACCACCTACCTCCTGGGACCACTGACGGCGCGGCTGCGGCTGCGCCATCCCGGAATCACCCTGGACGTCAAGGAGATGACGCAGGCCCAGCTGGAGTCGGGGCTGCTGGCCGACTCCCTGGACCTCGCGATCGCCTTCGCGGGGCCGCACCTCGCGGGCATCGGCGCCACCGAGCTGTTCACGGAGACGCTCGGCCTGGCCGTGGGCGGCGCCCACCCGCTCGCCGGACGCACCTCGCCGCTGGCCGCCGCCGATCTCGCGGAGTGCGATCTCGCCCTGCTGAGCGGTGAGTTCGCGACGCGGTCCCACATCGACGACTACTTCGCCGCGCGGCGCATCGCGCCCCGGATCGTGGTGGAGGCGAATTCGCTGGGCGCGCTGACCGAGATCGTCCGGCGCACCGATCTGGCCACCGTGCTCCCCGACGCGCTGGCCCGCGACCAGCCCGGCCTGCACCCCGTCGGCCTGACCCCGGCCGTGCCCGCGCGCACCGTGGTGCTGCTGCGCCGGGAGAGCGCGTACGAGAGTGCGGCGGCCCGCGCCTTCGCCGCGCTGGCCCGCGAGTGGACCGGGCCGGCCGGGCCCGGCGCGTGACCTCGGGGCGCCCGCGGGGGCCGCACTCCGCCGGGCCGCCGACGGAAAACCCGGTGCGGTGGCGCCGGGGACGTGATGTCGTCATAGCGGCCCACGGCCAGTACCGCAGACGACGTACCACCCCTCATCCCGGATTCGAGGAACACGTGCCCCACGCTTCACCCGACCACATCGCCGCGCTCACCGGCGCGATGGCCGCCGCCGACCACGACCACGCGGTCCAGGAGACCCAGACCCGGTACCGGAGCGAGCTGGTGCGCCACTGGGGCATCGCGCCCGGCGCCCGCGTGCTGGAGGTGGGCTGCGGGCAGGGCGACATGACGGCCGTGCTGGCCGACGCCGTCGGACCGCACGGCCATGTGCTGGCCGTGGACGTCGCCGATCCCTCGTACGGCGCGCCGGTGACGGTCGGCGAGTCCGCCGCGCGGCTCGCGGCCGGGCCGCTGGGCTCCCGCATCGACTTCCGCTTCGGATGCGACGTGCTGGACGGGGCGGCGACGGCGGGCATCTCGGACGGCGCGTTCGACTGCGTGGTGCTCGCACACTGCTCCTGGTACTTCGACTCGGCCGAGCGGCTCGGGCGCACCCTGGCCCGGGTGCGCCCGTGGGCCCGTACGCTCCTCTTCGCCGAATGGGACCTCACCCCGCGCTCCGCCGACCGGATCCCGCACCTGCTCGCCGTACTGGCCCAGGGCCAGGCGGCCGCGTACGGGCACGGCGAGGGGGCCAATGTGCGCACCCCGATGTCCCGGGACGCCCTGCGGGCCCTGCTCGGCCCCGCGGGCTGGCAGCCCGCGACGGAGGAGACCCTCGCGACCCCCGGGCTCCAGGACGCGGACTGGGAGATCGAGATCTGCCGGGAGATGTACGCCGCCCTCGACCCGGACACCGCGGTCGCCCGCGCGCTGCGGCCCACCCTGGACACCCTCGGCTCGCTCGCCCTCCCGCGGGGGAACACCACCCTCGACGCGTACGTGCTCACCGCGCACTGAACCCCGGGCCCGCCCCTGCCGCTTTCCGCCACCCCCGCCCGACCTGATTCGGCCAAGGAGGGAAGGCGGCGGGCCGACCGGGGGCCGACCGGGGCACGGTCGCACCCGCTGGTCGCAGGAGCGCGGCGCGGTGGCGCGTGCTCCGCGGAGGGGCCGCACAAGACGAGATTCGGACAGGCGTGCGGAAGTCGGACCCTTGCGGACACCAAGTCACAGAGTGTTTGCTCTGTTTCCGACCCGCGCCCCCTGACGAAGAGCAGGACCCATGTCGACGACCCCGAAAGTCCACGAACTGCCCCAGACCAACCAGCTGCGCGCCCTGCACACGGTCATCCGGGACCGTGGCGCCACCCGCGCCGACTTCGTCCTCTACTCGCGCCGCGTGATCCGATTACTGCTCGAATCGGCCCTGGACCTGCTGCCCTTCGACAAGCACGAGGTCATCACCCCGGTCGGCGAGACCTACCACGGGCTCAAGTTCACCGGAAAACTGTGCGCCGTCCCGGTGATCCGGGCGGGGGACGCGATGGCCGAGGCGCTGCGGGAGTTCATACCGGGGATCCGGATCGGCAAGATCCTCATCCAGCGGGACAAGGCCACCAAGCTGCCCCACCTGCAGTACTGGAACCTGCCCGACGACATCGCCGAGCGGCACGTCCTGCTGCTGGAGCCGATGCTGGCGACCGGCGGCAGCGCGAACGCCGCGATCGGCGTGCTGACCGACGCCGGGGTGCGCGAGGAGAACATCGTCCTCGTCGACTTCCTCGCCGCGCCCGAGGGGATCGCCGCCGTGCACCGCGAGCACCCGGGCGTCACGATCATCACCTCGTCGATCGAGGAGTGCCTGAACCCCAACGCCTTCATGATCCCCGGCATCGGGGACTTCGGTGACCGCTTCTTCGGCACCACCGACTCGGCCGTGGCCGCGCGGTGAACGGCCACCGGGTCGCGACGGACTCCGCCGTCACCGCCCTGGCCCCGGCCGTATGGGGGTCGACGTATCTGGTGACGACCGAATTCCTGCCCCCGGACCGGCCGTTGCTCGCGGCCACGGTCCGGGCACTGCCCGCCGGGCTGATCCTTCTGCTGGTCGGGCGGAAGCTGCCGCGCGGGATCTGGTGGGCGCGGGCCCTGGTCCTCGGTGTGCTGAACATCGGCGCCTTCTTCACCTTCCTCTTCCTCGCCGCCTACCACCTGCCCGGCGGGGTCGCCGCGCTGGTGGGCTCGGTGCAGCCGATGTTCGTGCTGATCCTCTCGGCCCTGCTGCTGGGCGACCGGATCAGGGCCGTCCATGTGGTGGCCTGCGTCCTGGGCGCGACCGGGGTCGGCCTGCTCGTGCTCCAGCCGAACGCGGGGCTCAACGCCACCGGGGTGACGGCCGGCCTGCTGGCCGCGGTCAGCATGGCCTGCGGCATCGTGCTCACCAAGCGCTGGGGCCGCCCCGAGGGGGTCGGACTGCTCACCTTCACCGGCTGGCAGCTGACCGTCGGCGGTCTGGTCCTCGCCCCGATCGCGCTGCTCGGCGAGGGGCTGCCGGACGCGATCACCGGGCGCAATCTCGCCGGCTTCGTCTACCTCGGCTTCGTCGGCGCGCTGTTGGCCTACGCCGTCTGGTTCCGCGGGGTGGAGCGGCTGCCCGCGCTCGCCGTCTCCTTCCTCGGCTTCATCTCGCCCCTCGCCGCCACCGCCCTCGGCTATCTGGTGCTGGGCCAGACGCTGTCGCCGGTCCAGCTGGCGGGGGCGTGCGCGGTCGTCGCGGCGGTCGTGGTGGCCCAGCCGCGCGCGGGACGCGCGCCGTCGCCCACCGAGGCCGATCCGGCCGCCCCCACCTCCACCTCCACCGAAGCCGCCCCGGCCACCACCGCACAGCCCCCCGTGTCCACCGGACGTCCGGCGGCCGCCGCGTCCCGCCCGTCCGGAGTGCCCCGATGAAGGCGGATCCGATCGGCGCCACCGCCGCGCCGTCCACCGTGCTCTCGGACCTGCTCGCCGAGCAGGTGCGCGCGAGACCCGACGAGGTGGCCGTTCGCTGCGCGGACGGCCGCCTGACCTATCGCGAACTCGGCCTGGCGGCCGCGAGGCTGGGCCGGGAGCTGCGACGGCTGGGGGCGCGCGCCGACACCCCCGTAGGCCTGTACGCGGAACCCTCGCTCGACCTGATGACCGGGGTGTGGGGCATCCTCGCCTCCGGCGGGGCGTACCTGCCGCTGTCCCCCGACTACCCCGAGGACCGGCTGCGCTACATGATCGAGGACTCCGCCATGGGGATCATCGTGACGCAGCGCCATCTCGTGTCCCAGGTCCGCCAGTTGGCCCCGGCCGGCACCACGGTCGTGGCCCTCGGCGGCGAGGCGCCGCGGGCCGCGGCGGCCGGGCCGGAGCGCAGGTCGACCCCTGCGGCCGGGCCGGAGCGCAGGTCGACCCCTGCGGCCGGGCCGGAGCGCAGGTCGACCCCTGCGGCCGGGCGTCCGGGCGACCTCGCGTACGTCATCTACACCTCGGGTTCCACGGGCCGCCCCAAGGGGGTCCTGATCGAACAGCACAGCATCGTCTCCCAGTTGGGCTGGCTGCTGGACCAGGGTCACCTCGGCCCCGGCACCACCGTGCTCCAGAAGACGCCCATGAGCTTCGACGCCGCGCAGTGGGAGATCCTCGCGCCCGCGGCGGGCGGGCAGGTGGTCATGGGGGCGCCCGGCTGCTACCGGGACCCCGAGGACCTGATCGACACGATCACCGCGCACGGGGTGACCACCCTCCAGTGCGTACCCACCCTGCTCCAGGCCCTCCTGGACACCGAACGCCTCGCCTCCTGCACCTCCTTGCGGCGGGTGTTCTCCGGCGGCGAGGCACTGACCGTCAAACTGGCCCGCGCCGTCACCGCGCAGCTGCCGGACACCGCCCTGGTCAATCTGTACGGGCCCACCGAATGCACCATCAACGCCACCGCGCACACGGTCGGCCCGGCGGAACTGGCCGCGGCGGACGCCTCGGCGATCGTCTCCATCGGCGTACCGGTGGCTCACACCCGGTGTTTCATCCTCGACGCCGACCTGCGCCCGGTGCCGGGCGCGCGGGAGAAGGGCGAGCTGTACATCGGCGGCGTACAGCTGGCGCGCGGTTACCTGAACCTGCCCGAGCAGACCGCGGAGCGGTTCCTGACCGCCCCCTTCCTGCCGGGCGAGCGGCTGTACCGGACCGGTGACCTCGCCTCGTGGAACGAGGACGGCACGATCCGCTTCCGCGGCCGCGCCGACACCCAGGTCAAACTGCGCGGATACCGCGTCGAGCTGGAAGAGATCACCTCGGCCATCGAGGAGCACACCTGGGTCCGGCGGGCCGCCGCGGTGGTCACCGACGATCCGCGCACCGGCTTCCAGCAGCTGATCGCGCTGGTCGAACTCAACCCGCGCGAAGCGTCCTTGATGGACCAGGGCGCGCACGGCGCGCACCACCAGTCGAAGGCCAGCAAGCTCCAGGTCAAGGCCCAGCTCTCCAACCCGGGCCTGCGCCCCGCCGCGGACCTGGCCGACCGCGCGGTGACCGTGCTGACCGGCCGGGAGGCGACGGGCCGCCAGCGCCGGGAGGCCTTCGCCCGCAAGACCTACCGCTTCTACGAGGGGGGCAAGGTCACCCGGGACGATCTGCGCGAGCTGCTCACCGCCGCCCCGGGCGCGGCGGACACCGGCGCGGCGGACACCGGCGTCACGACGCCCCGGACCGCCCGCTCGGCCGGCGACCTGTCCTCGGGTGAACTCGGCGCGCTGCTCCGCTGGTTCGGCCCGTTCGGGAGCAGTGAGCGGCTGCTCCCGAAGTACGCCTACGCCTCCCCGGGCGCGCTGTACGCCGTGCAGATGTACCTGGAGACCGGCGGGGGCATCGCCGGGCTGGCGGCGGGGATCCACTACTTCCATCCCCTCGACCACACCCTCGTCCGGGTCGGTGACAGCCCGGACACCGGCCGCGCACCCGGCCCCGGCACGCTGCGGGTGCACTTCCTGGGCCGCCGGGCCGCGATCGAGCCGGTGTACAGCACCAACATCGAGGAGGTGCTGGAGTTCGAGACCGGCCACATGCTGGGCGTCTTCGAGGAGGTGCTCCCGGAGTACGGGCTGACCCTCCGGCCCGCTCCGCACGGCGGGGCGGCGGTGAAGTCCGCCCTCGGCGTGGCCGACGAGGACCACTTCGTCGGCAGCTTCGAGCTGGTCCCGGACGACCGTCCGCCCGAGCCGGACCCCGTGGACCTGTTCGTCCAGGCCCACCCGGGCCGGGTGCTCGACCTGCCGGGCGGTCTCTACCGGCTCGAGCGCGGGCAGTTCACGCCCGTCGCCGCCGAGATGGTCGAGAAGCGGCACGTCATCGCCATCAACCAGGGCGTGTACGAGGCCGCGAGCTTCGGCGTCAGCGCCGTCAGCCGGACCGGGGACGAGCGGCTCGCCTACGTGAGCCTGGGCCGCACCCTGCACCGGCTCCAGCGCAACGCGCTGCGGCTGGGTCTGATGTCGTCCGGCTATTCCTCGCGTTCGGGCCATCCGCTGCCCACCGCCCAGCGCATCGACGCCGTCCTCGCCGACGCGGGCATCCCCTCGGGTCCCTCGTACTTCTTCCTCGGCGGGAAGGTCAGTGAGGAGCAGGTCTCCTCCACCGGGATGCGCGAGGACTCGGTCCACATGCGCGGCCCGACCGAGATGATCCGGGACGACCTGACCCGGCTGCTGCCCGACTACATGATCCCCAACCGGGTGCTGGTGCTGGACGCGCTGCCGCTGACCGCCAACGGGAAGATCGACTACGCGGCTCTGGCGGGCCGGGAGGAACTCACGGCCCCCGCCCGCAGCTCCGGCGCTCCGGTGCCGCCCCGGACCAGGACCGAGCGGCTGCTCGCCGGGGCCTGGGGCAAGGCCCTGAAGTACCGGGACGTGGCCGGCGTATCGATGACGGACAGCTTCTTCGCCTCCGGCGGCAATTCGCTGATCGCGATGACCCTCACCCGGTGGATCAACCGGGAGTTCGGGATCTCGCTGCCCATGCAGACGCTCTTCGGTCACCCCCGGCTGGCCGACCTGGCCGACCGGATCGCGGACGCCGATCCCGAACCGGCCTCCCGGCTCGTGCTGTTGCACGACAGCGGCCCGGCGGAGGACCGGTACGCGCGGGAACCCGGCTCCCCGGTGTTCTGCTGGCCGGGGCTCGGCGGCTACCCGATGAACCTGCGGCTGCTCGCCCGCGAAGCGCACGCCCCCGGCCCGTTCTACGGGGTCCAGGCGGCCGGCATCAACGCGGGCGAGGCGCCGTACCGGACCATCGGGGAGATGGCCGCCGCGGACGTGGCGGAGATCCGGCGGCTGCGGCCCGACGGCCCGTACACGCTGTGGGGTTACTCCTTCGGCGCCCGAGTGGCCTTCGAGAGCGCCTGGCAGCTCGAACAGTCCGGGCAGCGGGTCACGGACCTGCTGCTGATCTGCCCCGGCAACCCGAAGCTGCGGGACGCGCACGGGCGACCGTACGGCCGCGAGTCCTCGTACGCCAACCCCGGCTACGTGACGATCCTCTACTCGGTCTTCGCGGGCGCCATCGGCGCCGGGCCGGACCTCGCGGCGTGCCTGGCGGCAGCCCGGGACGAGGAGAGCTTCGTGGAGTTCGTCTGCGGCCGGTTCCCGGAGCTGGATCCCGGGACGGTCCGGCGGATCACCCGGATCGTCGGGGAGACGTACGAATTCGACTACACCTTCCACGAGATGGCCGAGCGGTGCCTGCGCGCTCCGGTGACCATCATCCGGGCCGCCGGGGACGACTACTCCTTCATCGAGGGGCGGTCGGGATACTCCGCCGCGCCGCCGGTCGTCATCGATCTGCCCGCCGACCACTACCAGGTGCTGCGCAGCGAGGGCATCGACGCCCTCGCGGCGGCGGTCCGCACCCGGATCCCGTCCGATGCGTGACCGACGCCCGACCGACGCCCGACCGAAAGGAGGGGCTCCGTGCCCCACGTCCACATCCGTCACTTCCCCAAGGACGTCACGCCCGAGCAGCTCGCCGCCTTCGACGAGGCGGTCACCTCGGCCGTCACCGAGGCGTTCGACGTCGGTGAGGACGTCGTGTCGATCTCGCTCGAACCGGTGGCCCCCGAGGACTGGAACGACCTCGTCGTCACCGACATCGCCGCCCGCCGCGAGCTGCTGCTGAAGGCTCCGGGCTACTGGGACGGGGCGTGAACACCGGCGCGGGGGTCCCCCTCGTCCACACCGAAGAGGTCCGCGAGGCCCTCCACGAGGGCCGGGCGGTCGTGGCCCTGGAGAGCAACGTCATCACGCACGGACTGCCCTACCCCGACAACGCGGCCACGGCCCGCAAGGTCGAGGACGCCGTCCGCGCGGGCGGTGCGGTGCCCGCCACGATCTGCGTCGAGGACGGCGCGGTCCGGGTGGGCATGACCGACGCGGACATCGAGCGGTTCGCCTCCCTCCCGGGCATCCCCAAGGTCTCCAGCAGGGACCTCCCGGTGGTCCTCGCCCGGGGCGGGCCCGGGGCCACGACCGTGGCCTCCTCGCTGGTGGCGGCCGAGCTGGCGGGAATCCGCTGGTTCTCCTCCGCGGGCATCGGCGGGGTGCACCGCGGCGCCCAGCAGAGCTTCGACGTCTCCTCGGACCTCATCCAGTTCACCCGGTCCCGGGTCGCGGTCGTCTCCGCGGGAGCGAAGATGATCCTGGACCTGGGCCTGACCCTGGAGTACCTGGAAACGCACTGCGTGCCCGTGGTGGCGTACGGCTCGGACGACTTCCCCGCCTTCTACTGCCGTACGAGCGGCCACCGCGCCCCGCACCGGATCGACGACCCGGACACCCTGGCCCGCGCCGTCGAGACCCACCGGGCGCTGGGCGGCCCCACGTCGTTCCTCATCACCACCCCGGTGAGCGAGGAGGACGCCATCGACTCCGGGGAGGTGGAGGCGGCCATCGCGCGGGCGGTGGACGCGGCCGCCCGGGACGGGGTGTCGGGCCAGGGCCTGACGAAGTACCTGATGCGGGCCGTGGACGAGGCCACCGACGGGCGGGCGGCCCGGGCCAACATGGCCGTGCTCGTGACCTGCGCGGAGGCGGCGGGCCGGCTGGCCGCCGCGCACGGCGCGCTCGTGCGCGGAGCGCTCGCGCACGGCGCCCGGATAGGTTCGGCGTCATGATCAGACTCGCTGTATTCGACCTGGACGGCACTCTCGTCGACTCCCCGCGCGCGATCGTGTCGACCTTCGGGGCGGCCTTCGACGCGCTGGGTGTCCCCCGGCCCCCGGACGCCGCCGTCCGGGCCACCATCGGGCTCCCCCTGGAGCGGGCCTTCGCCCTCCTCCTGGAGCGCGAGACGGACGCCGCCCAGGTGTCCGAGGCGGTCCGGCTCTACCGGAAGTTCTTCGACACCATAGTCCTGCCACAGGCCCCTGACCTGGTGTTTCCCGGGGTGGCGGCGGGGCTCGCCCGGCTGCGGGAAGACGGGGTGGCGCTCGCCGTCGCGACGAGCAAGTTCCACGGCCCGGCGGACGCGCTGCTCACCGCGGCCGGACTGCGGGAGTACTTCGCCGTCGTGATCGGCGCGGACGAGGTCACGCGGCCCAAGCCCGACCCCGAGTCGGGGCAGGTCATCCTCGACCGGCTGGCCGTCACCGCGGAACACGCGGTGATGGTCGGGGACACCACCCACGACCTGCTGATGGCCCGCGCGGCCGGGATGCGGTCGGTGGCCGTCACCTACGGCGTGCACTCCGTGGCCGAGCTGGCCGTGGCCGAGCCGACGTGGGTGGCCGACACGTTCGAGGAGGTCGTCGCGCACCTCGCGCCCGTGCCGGCGTAGCCGCGCCGCTGCCCCTGGCCCGTCGTCCTCACCGCACCGCTCCGATGTCCGGATGTGACAGATAACCGTCATTGCGGCCATCGGAGCGGGCGGTGAGGATGGACGCATGCCCACTCCCCACCGCGTCGTCATCGCGGTCTTCCCCGATGTCGACCTGCTCGATGTCACCGGCCCCGCCGAGGTCTTCGCGCTGGCCAACCGCGAGTCGGGCACCCGCGCCTACGACGTGCGGCTGGCGGCCCCCGAACCGGGCCAGGTGACCACCTCGGCCGGGGTCCGGCTCGCCGTCGACCTGACGTTCGCGCAGGTCGGGGCCGCGGTGGACACCCTGCTGGTGCCGGGGGCCGTCGAGCTGGGCCCGGCCGGGCCCGTCCCCCGCATCGACGACGCGGTGGTCGAGTGGATCAAGGCCACCGCCCCGCACGCCCGGCGCGTGGCCTCGGTGTGCGTGGGCGCGCACCTGCTGGCCGCGGCCGGGCTCCTGGACGGCCGGCGGGCGACCACCCACTGGTCCACGGCCGCCCTGCTGGCGGCCGAGCACCCGCGGGTGCAGGTGGATCCGGACCCGATCTTCGTCCGCTCGGGGCGGGTGTGGACCGGCGCCGGAATCAGCGCCTGCATGGATCTGGCGCTCGCCCTGGTCACCGAGGACCAGGGCGAGGAACTGGCCCTGGCCGTGGCCCGCCATCTGGTCATGTACCTCAAACGGCAGGGCGGGCAGAGCCAGTTCAGCGTCCCGCTCAGCCGCCCCGCGGGCGCGCGCCGCGACATCGACGAGCTGCGCGCGTACATCGCCGATCACCTCGACGGCGACCTCTCCGCGGCCGCGCTCGCGGAGCGCATGTGCGTGAGCGAGCGGCACTTCGCCCGTACCTTCCGCCGGGAGACCGGGGTCGGCGCGGCCGGATACGTGGAGGCCGTCCGGGTGGAGGCCGCGCGGCGGCTGCTGGAGACCACCGACGAGCCGCTGGAACGGATCGCGGCGGCCGCCGGGCTGGGGTCGGTGGAGACCCTGCACCGCGCCTTCCGCAAGCAGATCGCCACCACACCGGCCGCCTACCGGCGCCGCTTCCGCTCCGCCCTCTGACCCTTCCGAGCCAACCCCCTGCCGAGCCAACCCCCTTTCGCGCGGGCCGCGTTCGCGGCTTCGCCCTGCCCGTTTCACCGAAGCGGCCGAACAAGAGGAGCACTCTCATGACCGCCACCACCGCCACCCCGTCGGCCACCCTGCGCGAGCTGTCCGGGCTCGACCCCTCGGTCCCCCCGCTCGGGGCCGCGACGACCGTGATCATGATCGACTTCCAGCAGACCTACCGCACCGGGGTGATGGAGCTGGAGGGCGCCGAGGCCGCCCTGGCTGCGGGCGCCCGTCTGCTCGCCGCCGCCCGCGCCGCCGGCTCGCCCGTGGTGCACGTCGTCAACGACGGGGGCGAGGGCGGCCCGTACGACATCCGGGCCGAGATCGGCTCGATCAGCCCCGAGGTGGCCCCCCGGGACGGCGAACCGGTCGTCGTCAAGACCGTCCCGAACGCCTTCCACGCCACGACGCTGGAGGAGGTCCTGCGGGAGCGGGGCGCCGGTCCGGACCTGGTGCTCGCCGGGTTCATGACGCACATGTGCGTCACCTTCACCGCCCAGGGCGCCTTCAACCTCGGCTTCCGGCCCGCCGTGGTCGCCGAGGCGACCGCCACCCGCGCGCTGCCCGCGCCCGACGGGGGCGTCATGCCCGCGGCCACGCTCCAGAGCGCGAGCCTGACCACCATCGGGGACCTCTTCGGGGTGGTGGTCCCGACGGTCGGGCACCTCTCGGCGCGGTAGGACGTCCGCCGATCCGCGGGCGGCTTCAGCCCTTGAAGCTGTCCTTGCGGACCGGGGAGGCCTCGACGAGCGCCTTCGTGACGGCCTCGACGCCCGCACGCAGCCCGTACACGGGGGTTTCGGGCTGCTGGCGCCAGGATTCGTCCAGGCCGCCCGCGTCGACGGAGTCGAAGCCGAGTTCGTCGATGAGGGCGCGGACGGTCGCCTTCGCGGCCTCGTCGTCCCCGGCGACCGGCAGGGCGATCCGGTCGGGGTCGCCCGCCGGCAGGGGCTTGCTCAGCAGGTCTTCGGCGTAGGTGCCGTTGAAGGCCTTGACCACCGGGTGGCCGAGCTGCCGCTCGGTCCAGCGGCTCTCGGTCAGCCCGTCGTCCTCGATGGCCGCGATCCGGCCGTCGCGCTGCTGCGGGTAGTAGTTGCCGGTGTCGATCACGACGAACCCGTCGGCCGCCTCGTCGAAGAGGCCGGAGGGCAGGTCCGGCACGTTCTTCAGGGGGATGGTGACGACGACGATCTCCGCGCCGCGCGCCGCCTCGGCGACGGTGACGGGGGTGGCTCCGGTCTCCTGGGCGAGCGCGCCCAGCGTCTGCGGGCCGCGCGAGTTCGCCACGGACACCTCGTGTCCGAGGGAGGTCAGACGGCGGGTCAGGTTGCCGCCGATGTTGCCCGCGCCGATGATGCCGATCTTCATGGACTTCTCCAATGGGTGCGCAATGGTCGGGTCTCGCGATGGTCCGAACCGCCCGCGGCCCTCGCGCATTCCCCGGCTCGCGAGGAGTTCTCCGAACGAGGGGGCGTGGGCCGATCGGTGTGCGCTCGGGGCCTTTCGGCGCGTCCAGGTCTCCCGCAGCCCTCCGTTCGGTCCAGGTTCGGGGCATGACGACCGCACGCTCCCTGGCCCGGTTCCTCTCCCGCTCCCCGTCCCTTCCCGTGCCCCAGCCCGTGCCCCAGCCCGCGTCCGTGTCCCAGCCCGTGCCCCAGCCCGTGTCACAGTCCGTGTCCCTGTCCGTGTCCCTGCGCTGCGCCGCCGCGCTGGCCACCGTGCTCCTCACCACGGCGAGCACGCCCGCCGGTGGGGCCGGGGCCGTCGGCGCCGCCGACGCGGGCCGCGCGGAGGCCCGTACGACGTCCGCGTGGCTGCCGTACTGGGACACCGAGGCCGGTTACGCCTCGGCCCTGGCCCATGCCGACCAGCTGCACACCGTCAGCCCGTTCTGGTACACGGCGACGGCCGACAGCATCGCGGGCGAGGCCGGGGCCGGGGACCGCCGGATCATCGACGGTCTGCACGGCAAGGGGATCAAGGTCGTCCCGACGGTGGTCGAGACCCCCGGTCCGGCCGCGATGGCCGCGCTGCTGGGCGATCCGGTCGAGCGGGCCACGCATGTGGACGCGCTGATGGCCATCGTGGCGAGCCGGTCCTACGACGGCATCGACCTGGACTACGAGCGGATGTCCGAGACCTCGGACGCGGCGCTGACCGGGCGGGTGCGCGACGGCTACGACCGGCTGACCGAGGAGCTGTGCGCCCGGCTGCACGCGCTGGGCAAGAGCTGTGTCGTGACGGTCATGCCCCGGGTGGACGGCGAGGGACTCGCCTTCGACTACGCACACCTCGGCAAGGTCGCCGACAAGCTGCGGATCATGGGGTACAACCTGCACAACGCGCTCGCCGACCCGGGCCCGCTCTCTTCCCTGGACTGGTACGACCGGTTCATCGGTTACGCCGTCACGGTCGTCCCGCGCGAGAAGCTGGAGGTGGCGCTGCCCGCCTACGGCTGGAACTGGACCGTGGGCTCGGGGGCCCGCGCGGGCCACGTGACCAGCCGGGAGGCCGAGGCGCTGCGCGAGCGGGTGGGCGCCGACTACACCTTCGACCCGGTGTCCGGCACCCCGCACTTCGACTACACCGACGACGACGGGGAGGAGCACGAGGTCTGGTACCAGGACGCGAAGGGGTCGGCGGCCCACTTGCGCGTACTGGACCGCCACGGCGTCCGGGGCAGCGGGCTGTGGGCCCTCGGCTTCGAGGACCCACAGCTCTGGACCGCCCTCGAGCGCTGACCGCCACCGCGGCGGCCGGCCCGCGCACCGGTCAGGAGGGGTTCAGCTTGATGGCGAACGCGTTGAAGATCGACCACACGTCGACCCAGGCCAGGCCGGTGCTGCACTCCTGGGAGGCGTTGCAGCCGTAGCCGTAGCTGACGATGCCGTTGAGCTGGCGGGAGTTCTGGTCGTTGATGAAGATGACGGGGCCGCCGCTGTCGCCGCCCCGGCCGACGATGCCCCCGTAGTGGGGGACGCCGTAACTGCCGTTTACGGTGGTGCCGTTGACGGTCCAGCTGGCGTTGCCCGCGTAGACCGTCCTGATGTTGCAGAAGACCTTGGTGTTGTAGCCGAGCTGGCAGGTGAAGTCCCCGACGGCGACGTTGCGCACGCCGTTGAGGTAGCGGGTGTAGCCGGTGGCGTCGAGGCCGTCCCAGGTGTAGCGGTTGGTGGGGGCCTCGATGAACGCCGAGTCGACGGCGGGGAGTTTGTACTTGACCTGGCCGATGTAGTTGCCGCCCATCGTGTAGACGTTGTCGTTCACGTTGTGGCAATGGCCCGCGGTGACCAGCCACTGGCGGCCGTCCCAGGTACTGACGGCCGGGATGCCGCTGGTGCAGTGCGCCTGACCGCCGATGTTGGGGCCGAGCGCGGCTCCCGCGTAGAAGGGCGAGGTGTCGTTCTCCCGGGTGAGGGGCCGGGAGGGGGGTGCCTGGGTGACCTGGACGGCGGCGGCGGCGCTCGCGGTGCGGCGCTGCGTGACGGCCGGTGAGGCGAAGTACCCGCGGGCCGCCGTCGGATCGTCCACGGCCAGCTGGATGGCTCCGCCGTCGGGAGTACTGCCCGCGAGGGCGACCTTGAAGGGGAGATCGCTCCGGTCGGTGATCTCCGAGATTTCCTTCTTGAGCTGCTGCCCGGATTTCTTTCCCCGGACGATCCGAATCAGGTTCGTGTCCACCTTCGGATTCGCTTTGTGTACCGCGGAGAGGAAATCACGGCCTTGGGCGACATCGGTCAGATAGACATTGACCGAGCGATAGGTGGGGGCGAGTTCGACCTGCGTGTACACATCCGCCCGCGCCCCTCGCCCCACCTGCGCCACGGCGTCGGCCGCCAGCCTCAGCGGTCCCAGCACTTCCGCCTGCCGCTCCGGCGTCATGGAGGCCACCGCGTCGGCGGAGAGCGGAGCCGATGTGTCCGCATTCGCGGAGACGGTCATGAGGGGCAGGACGGCGAGGGCCCCCGCGAGTGCGATGGAGCGCCGAATTCCGATCTTCATTTATCCCCCTTGTCGACCCCGAGCGAACGGGGTCATGACGTGGACGCGGGAGACATTAGCCAGAGGGCCGGGGGCCGATAAGGCGGATTACGGCCTTATTCCGGGCCCGTACGCATGTGTTTCAATAGGGCAGGTGATCGAGTTCGTATTCATGACCCTCGTGGCCGGCGGCATCGGCTGGCTCCTGCGGCGCAAGCACCTCCGGCGCTTGGCGGCCGCCGGGCCCGACGCGGCCCCGGTCGGCATCCCCGGCATGGCCCGGCTGCCCGCGGGCGAGGGGCGCTGGCGGATGGGCCGGGTGTGCGGCGGGCCGGGAGCGGTGCGCTGGGTGCCGGCGCGCGGTGAGCCGGTGGAGCTGACCGGGGTCCGCTCGACCGGCGTGCGCGCCCCCTCCGTGCGGGAGGGCATGACGATCAACCCCGGGTCGCGGATCCTGTCCTGCGTCTACGCGGACGGGACCGCCGACATCGCCGTCATGGCGCTGGACTTGGCCGAATTGCGCGAGTCCGTCCCGCACGCGCCCGAGCCGGCCTGACCCCGGCGGCGCGCGCCCCCGCGCGGGTCCGTCAGCTCTCGCGCGGGTCCGTCAGCTCTCGCGGAGCCGGCGGGCCACCTCGCCCAGGCCTTCGGCCACGGCGACGAGCTGCTCCGGGGTGAGGACGTCGATCAGGGCCTCGCGGACCGCCGCGACATGGCCCGGGGCCGCTCCGGCGAGCCGTTCGCGCCCCTCCTCGGTGAGGACGGCGAAGATCCCCCGCACGTCGGAGGGGCAGCTGCGCCGTCGCACGAGCCCGGCCTTCTCCAGCTGGGTGACCTGATAGGTCAGCCCGCTCTTGGAGTTGATCAGCCCGAGGGCGAGTTCGGTCATCCGCAGCTCGCCGTCCGCGGCCCGGGCGAGCCGGACGAGGATCTCGTACTGCGCATGGGAGAGGCCGGAGTCGTCCTTCAGCTGCTGGTCCAGACGGCGGTTCACCAGCGCGGAGGCTGCCAGGAAACCCTCCCAGGCCCGCATCTCGCCGTCATCCAGCCATCTCGTTTCAGCCATGTCTCCAGCTTACGCCAGGTTGTTCCAATTTGAATGACGGGTTAGGGTCGGCATCGGTCGTTCAAATTCGAATGACCTCATCGCTTCGCTTCTACGGCAGTCCCCACCGGGAAGGACCTCCCCCGATGACCCCCACCCCCACCTTTGCCCCCACGCACTCCCCCACCACCGCCCCCGCCGCCCCGCACGCACATCCCTACGCCGGCGGCGGCCTGCTGATCCTGCGCCTCGTCCTGGGTCTCACCATGGCGGCCCACGGCAGCCAGAAGCTCTTCGGCTGGTTCGGCGGCGGCGGAATCAGCGGCACCGGCCAGTTCTTCACCGCGAGCGGCTACCCGGCGGGCGACACCATGGCCGTCGTCGCGGGTCTCTCCGAGACCCTGGGCGGGCTCGGCCTCGCCGCCGGGCTGCTCACCCCGCTGGCTGCGGCCGCCGTGGTCGGCACCATGATCAACGCGATCGCGGTCAAGGGCACCGGCTCCTTCTTCGCCCCCGCGGGCATCGAGTACGAGCTGCTGCTGACCACCGCCGCCGCGTCCCTCGCGCTCACCGGCGCGGGCCGGTTCGCCCTCGACCGGTTCGTTCCGGTGCTCCGGACCCACCGCCCGGCGTACGGCGCGCTCGCCGTGGTCCTCGGCGTGGTCCTGGCGGGCGCGGTGCTCCTCGCCCGTTCCTGACCGAGGCCCCTCCCGACCGCGAACGCTCCCGACCGAGACCGCTCCTGACCGCGAACGCTCCTGGCCGTCACCGGTCCGGGAGCGCGCGGTCAGCCGACGGTGCGGGTGTAGCGGATCTGTCCCTCGCCCGCGCCGCTCCTCGCGAATCCGGCCCGGCCCACGACCGCGTGCGAGGCGAGGTTGTCGTCGTCGACGGTGGCGTGCAGCGTGGTCAGTCCGGGCTGGTCGAGGGCCCAGGCCGCCAGCGCCCGTACCGCCTCGGTGGCGTACCCGTTCCCCCGGGCCGAGGGCACGAGGTCGTAGCCGATCTCGGCGTCGCCATCGCCGTCCGGGGCCGCGTGGAAGCCGATGCCGCCCACCGCGAGGCCGTCGGCGGCGCGGACGATCGCGTACGCGCCCCAGCCCGGCCGGTACGTCCCCGCCTCGCGCGCCCGGGCCACCATTCCGGCGGCCAACCGGGTGCCCTCGTACGGCCCGTCCTCGGCCCAGGCGAAGCCGCCCGTGCCACCGGCGTGCAGGTCGGCGCCGGCCACCGGGGAGATCTCGCAGAGCACGAGCCGCTCCGAGCGGATCGGGGCGGTGTGCCAGCGCCACGCCGTCAGCCGGGGCAGGCCCGGCAGTTCGTCCCGGCCGGTGGCCCAGAGCAGGGTGCGCCAGGGGGAGTTCGCGCGCGGCGCGTGCGGGAAGAGCCGGTCCAGGACCGCCGCGCACAGCGCCTCGGCGGGCTCCCAGTCCGTGACCCCGAGGGCGTTCAGGACGTCGTGCGTGTGCACGAACGCCTCCACGGCACCCATCGCGGCGAACGCGTCCGCGCCGCCCGTGCCTTGCGGGTGCCAGCCGCGAACGTCGGGGGAAGCCGCGGCGACGACGGCGGAGAGGATCCCGCCGGTCGCCTCGATGACCTGGATCAGCCCCTCGGGCGTGGTGCCCTCGTCGGCGGTGATCTCGAACGGCACCCACCC
Organism: Streptomyces sp. NPDC002138; assembly: GCF_040296485.1. Lineage (NCBI taxonomy): Bacteria > Bacillati > Actinomycetota > Actinomycetes > Kitasatosporales > Streptomycetaceae > Streptomyces > Streptomyces sp. NPDC002138. The sequence continues at coordinate 38,228 of NZ_JBEOXE010000046.1, forward strand.
GTCGGCCGCCCGCCCGGTCAACTGCGCCGCGTAGCAGGTGAAGTCACCGGCCACATGGACGACGGTGTCGTAACAGCTCCAGTCGAGCCCGGCGGCGGGGACGCTCCAGTCGAGGTCCACGACGCCGCGCAGGGCCCGGGTGGTGAGGGACACGGCTTCGTCTATGTGCTGTGCGCGCATGATCGTCATGCGCGCACCCTAGAGGCCGCGGACCCTCCGGGCCAGCGGATTTGCGGGGCCCCGGCCTCCGTCAGCGGGCGCGCAGCGCGGTGGCCAGCTGGGCCCGGGAGCGCAGGTCGAGCTTCTGGTAGATGCGGGTCAGCCGCGCCTCCACCGTCTTGACGCTGACGAACAGCCGGTCGGCGGCCTCCTGGTTGCTGGACCCCTGGCCGACGAGCAGCGCGAGGCGGGTCTCGGCCTCGGTGAGCGCCGCGAGGCCGGGCCGCCCGCTCCCGCTCTCGGCCGCGCCCGCCGGACCGGGCGGGGCCTCGGTGGCCAGGCCCGTCCAGGGGTTCGCCCCGGACTGCGCGAAGATCTGGGCCGCCGTGCGCAGGGCGGCGCGGGCGGGGGCGCGGCGGCGGCGCCTGCGTTCCACCCGGGCCAGGGCGAGCAGGGTCCTGCCGCGCTCCAGGGGCAGTTCGAGGGTCTCGAACCGGTCGGCGGTGGCCTCCAGCAGGGCGACGGCCGCGTCGGTCTCGCCGCGGGCGGACAGGACCAGGCCGCGGGCCCGGTCGAGGGCGGCGACCACGCCGTCGCGGCCCAGGGCGAGGGCGACCGTACGCACGGACTCGGCGAGCTCGGCCGCCTCGTCGGGGGCGTCGGAGGCCACGAGGGCCTCGGCGAGTTCGCCGTGCCAGCGCAGCACCGAGGGGTCCACGACCTGCTGGGCGGCCTCCAGTTCGGCGACCCGGCGCAGGGTGGTCACGGCCTTCGCGGTCTCCCCCGTGGCCAGCTCGACCTGGCCGAGGGCGAAGAGGCTGCGCGAGAGGAACACCTGGTCGCGTTCCTCCTCGGAGGCCTGGATGCCGCGCCGGGCGTATCCGGTGGCGCGCGCGAAGCTGCCGGCCATGGCCTCCGCGGTGGCGGCGACGTACCAGGCGGGGCCGGGCGAGAGGCCCGCCTCGATGGTCAGCTCCAGGGCGCGCCGGGCGTGGGCGCGGCCCGCCGCGCAGCGGCCGCGGCGCAGCTCGACCTCGGTGAGGCTGCGCAGCACCTCGAAGACGTCCTCGGCGGAGCCGGTGCGCTGGACGGCGGGCAGCAGGACCAGGAGCTGCTCGCGGGCGTCGGTGAGCCGGTCGTCGAAGAGGGCGTGGCGGACGGCGAGGTACTGCGGGGCGTTGCGCATGCCGAGCGGTACCTCGGGGGCGGGCAGGGTCAGGGCCTCGGCCAGGATGTCCTCGGCGTCCGGGTCCCCCAGGATGCGGCCCATCCGGGCCCGTACGGTCAGGGCCATGGCCTCGGCGACCTGGTCCCCGCCGATGGCGGCCAGCACGCCCGCCTCGGCGGCCGCGTCGCGGGAGCGGACGGGGTCGCCGTCGCAGAGGTTGAGCTTCCAGGCGGTCCGCAGCTGGACGGCGGCCTGGAGGGAGGGGTCCGCGGCGGCGTCGTCGCGGGCGTAGGCGAAGGTCTCGTCGAGGTCGGCCAGGGCCTGACCGGCCGCGTCGATCACGGCGAGACGGGCCCGTACCCGGTCGGCGGGCGAGGCGTCGCGGGCCAGTACGGCGCGGGCGGCGCGGCGGGCGAGATCGGCGCGCCCGGCCCAGCCGGCGTCCTCGGCGGCTCCGACCAGCCGGGCGAGTTCGGCGGCGGGCCGGTCGGGCGGGGTGCGTTCGGCGGCGAGCAGGCCGAGCTCGGCGGCCAGGGCCCGTCTGCCCCGGTGGCGGCTGGCCGCGGCGGCTTCGGTGATCTCGGCCGCGAGCTCCTCGTCCGGGGTGTCGACGGCGAGGGCGCGGTGCCGGACGGCCTGGACGGGGTCGTCGACGGCGTCGGCCAACGCGGCGTGCCCGGCGGCCCGTTCGGGCCAGCCCGCGTCGGCGGCGAGGGCCGTGGGCAGGGCGCCCGCGGTGAATTCGACGGCGCCGTCGTCGCGTACGGTCACCAGCCCGGCCCGCTCGGCCTCGGCCAGCTCGGCCTCCGCGTCGGGGCGCCCGGCCCGGCGGAGCAGGGCGGTGGTGGGCCGGGCCGCGAGGGCGGCGAGGAGCAGGGTGCGGTGGGCGCGGGCGGGGGCCTCGGCGAGCAGCCGCCGGGCGACCTCGCGGGCCTGGCCGGACAGGGGCAGGGTGTCGGCGTGGTGCGCGCCGCCGTCGCGGGCCTCGGCGAGGGAGTGGCCGAAGGCGAGGGCGAGGCGCGGGTTCCCGCCGCTGGCCTGGTGGATCCGCCCGGCGAGGCGGGCGGGCAGGCCGTGGCGGACGAGGAGTTCGGCGACCTCGTCGGCGCCGAGCGGCGGCACCCGCACCGTCGGGGTGCCGGGGCCGCAGAGGGCTTCGGCGACGGGGGCGCCGCCCTGGACGCATTCGGCGACGAGGACCCGTACGCCGCGCGGGGTCAGGCGCAGGGCGAAGCGCAGCAGGTCGGTGGTCTCGGCGTCGAGCCACTGGGCGTTGTCGAGCACGAGGAGCACGGGGCTGCGGTCGGCGAGCGTGCGCAGCACCTCGACGACCGCGAGGCGCAGGGCGACGTGGTCACGCCCGGCCCGGGGGGCGTCGGCCTCGCGGCGGAGCAGGGCGATGGCGGTGCGCTGGGGCGGGGCGAGGCGTTCGAGGGCGGTGCGGGGGACGGAGGCGAGCAGGGCGGCCGCGGAGGCCTCGGGTATCCACTGGTCGGCTGCCTCCGGCGCGAGCCGGAGCACGCGTTCGCGGCGGCCGGTGGCGGCCGCCGCGATCGCGCGCAGTACTTCGGTCTTGCCCGAACCGGCCGGTCCGGTAAGGACGGCGCGGCCGTGCGTGGTCAGCGCGCGGTCCACCGCCTCGATGAGTTCACCGTGTCCGACGGTGGTGTCAGCGTTCCCCGTCGCCGCCACGCACAGCCACCAGCCTCTCGGTCCCCGATTCCTGTGCCGCTCCTGTGAGCGCGACAATACGAGGTCGGCCGCCGGGACGACCCGGATTGTGACGCAGGAATCAGTCAGGTGACCGGAATACCCGCCGGACCTGCCGATACGCGGGGTATCAGCAGGTCCGGGGGCCGGCTTGGTCCGTACTATCGGCCCGTCAGGCCCGGCTGGTCAGTCCGGACGGTGACGAGGGGCCGGTGGTCCGGGCCTCGCCCGCACCGGTTCAGAAGCCGAGGCTCCAGGAGTCGATGTAGCCGGTGTCGGCCGCGGCGACGTCCTGGACCTTCAGCTGCCAGGTGCCGTTGGCGGGCAGCGCGGACGCGTCGACGGTGTAGGTGGTGAGGATGTTGGCGGCGCTGTCGCCGGAGGAGTTCTGCAGGCGCTTGACCACGGCGCCGCCGGGGCCGACGAGGTCGATGACGAGGTCACCGCGGTAGGTGTGCTTGATGTCCACGGACACCTTGAGGGTGGCCGGGGCGTTGCCGGTGCGGCCGGAGACCGTGATCGAGGAGGAGACCGCGCCGCCGTTGTCCGGGATGGCGACGTCGGTGGTGTTCTCGTAGGCCGGGGCGGGAGGCGTGGAGGTCACGGCGGTCACGGCCGCGGCCGCGTCGGCGAGACCGGCGCCGCAGCCACCGGTGCAGGTGCCGGCCAGCGGGCGGGCACTGGTCTTGATGGCCGACTCGACCTGGGCCGGGGTGAGGGAGGGCTTGGCGGAGACGAGGAGCGCGGCGAGCCCGGCGACGTGCGGGGCGGCCATGCTGGTGCCCTGGTAGGGCTTGTAGATCTCGGCGCCGGGGGTGGTGGTGCCCGCGTTCAGCGAGGAGAGGATGCCGTTCTCGGGGGTGGTGACGGTGCCGGGCGTGTCGGTGGCGCGGCGGGTCTCACCGCCCGGGGCGGCGACGTCGACCAGCGGGCCGAAGTTGGAGTAGAAGGAGCGGTCGCCGGTCCGGTTGGTCGCGGCGACGGAGATGACGTTGTTGCAGCTGGCGGGCGAGAAGCCGCTGACGTCCGCGTTGCTGTTGCCCGCGGCGACGACGACGGTGGTACCGCGGCCGACGGCGGCGTTGATCGCGTTCTGGTAGGTGGCGCTGCAGGCGCCGGAGCCGCCGAGGCTCATGTTGATGACCTTGGCGGGGGTGGCGTTCGCCGGGACACCGGGGACGGAGCCGCCGGAGGCCCAGGTGATGGCGTCGACGATGTCCGAGGTGGCGCCGCCGCACTTGCCGAGCACCCGGACGGGCTGGATCTTGGCGCCGTAGGCGATGCCCGCGATGCCCTTGCCGTTGTTGGTGGCCGCGGCGATGGTGCCCGCCACGTGGGTGCCGTGCCAGGAGGAGTCGCTGGCCTTGGAGCCGGTGCCGCACTCCTCGGCGGCGCTCCAGTCACCCTGGTCGGCGGGGTTGTTGTCCCGCCCGTTGCCGTCACGGGCGGCGCTCGAGCTGGAGATGAAGTCGTAGCCGGGGACGATGTTCGCGGCCACGTCGGAGTGGGTCACGTAACCGGTGTCGATGACGGCGACGGTGACGCCGGTGCCGGTGGACTTCGCCCAGGCACCGGGGACGTTCATGCCGGCGGTGGGCTCGAAGAGGTCCCACTGCTTGGCGTACTCGGTGTCGTCCGGGGTGGCCATGGCGTAGGCGCGGCTGTCCGGCTCGACGTAGGCGACGTCCGGGTCGGCGCGGAACTGGGCGATCACGTCGGCGGCCTCGGCCGGGGCCACGGCTCCGCCGAGGTTGACCAGCGCGGCGCCGGTGCCGAGGCGGCGCTCGAACTTCGTCTTCTTGCCGCTCTTGTGGCCCTTGGCGACGGCGTCGTCGGCCGCGGCCGTGTTGGAACTGGCCTCGGTCGCGGAGGACTTGTAGCCGACGATGAGGTTCTCGACCGGGGCCGATCCGGTGGCGGGTGCGGCCGGGGCCACGGGAGCCGGAGCGGCCGGGGCCGCGGCCGGGCGGCCGAGGGCCATCGAGGTGGTGGCGGCGCCGCCGAGCAGGGTGACGGACATCGCCACCACGGATATGAGCCGACGTCTGGATGCGTGCACGGATTTCCCTTTCGCGGGCCGTCCCCGGCAGGCCGGGGACGGCCGGTGTGGTGCTGTGTGGGAGGTTGCGTGGGGGGTGGGCATCGGGGAGGAGGCACGGTCCCCGCACGGCGGTGTGCGGGAGGGGACAAGGGCGGAGCGAGAAGACGGAAGAACCGGGGAGGGGTGTGTGGGGCGGGCCCGCCGTGCGGGCGACGGCGGCCGGAGAGGGCTCCTCCACACGCCCCGGCCACCACCGCTCGCCCGACCCCGCCCGCGTCGACGAGGCGGGGCACCGGCGGTACCGGGGAAGCGCCGGGCCGCAGAGCGCCGCGCCAAGTGGGGTTGGCGGTGCGGATGTTCGGCCCGGGCGAGACCGCCGGTGGGCAGACAGTAGGCAACGCCGGGATGAACTCGATACGGGGAAAACCCTTGCTCACCCCCTGTCGCCGCCCCGCGACCCCCGCCGGGCGGCTCCCGCGGCCCGCCCGTGAGACACGGTTGACCGCGGCGCCCGTGAGCGGCGAACGTGACCGTCATGGGGACGGGGACGGAACGCCGACTGGTCGCGCTGCTGATCTGCCTGCTGCTCGGCGGCGGTCTCACGGGAGCCGTCCTGGGCGCCTCGCGGGCGGCCGACGCGGCGCGTTCCGGGGGCGGGGGCCGGGTCGGAGGCGGGGGCGGGGGCGTTGCGGCGCATGCGGGAGGCGGCCATGCGGGAGGCGGGCAATCCGGAGGCGGGCATTCCGGAGGCGGAAATTCTGGAGGCGGGCCTTTCGGAGCTTCCGGAGCCGGGGCCTCCGCAGGTTTCCCCGCGCCCGGCGACTCGGTGGACATCCGCGACGTACCGCCGGGCCTTGACGCTCCGGCCCCGCCCGGCCCCGGCGCGTCCACCGGGACGGTGACGGTGGACTGCGGCCGCGACGAGGAGGGCCACTACAACGAGGACAACCTGGTGGTCTCCCCCGGCCTGCGCGCGGGCGCCCACCACACGCACGCGTACGTCGGCAACCTGAGCACGGACGCGATGTCCACGGACGCCGCCCTGGCCGCGGCCGCCACCAGTTGCCGCGACGGCGACCGGTCGACGTACTACTGGCCGGTCCTGCGCCGGCCGGACCGACCCGCGGCCCGTCCGCGCGAGAGCGCGGCGGGGCACGGGAACGCGGGCGAGATCCTGCCGGAGGCCGCCGTGTCCGTGGAGTTCCTCGGCAATCCGGTCAGCCAGGTCGTACCGATGCCCCGGTTCCTGCGCGCCATGACGGGCGACCCGGTCGCCGCCACGGCGGACGACGACGCCGACGTCCGGGCGCGCTGGGGCTGTTCGGGCTCGCCCGACCGCTCCACCACCCGCTATCCGCGCTGTCCGGCGGGCGAGCGCCTCACCCGCACCCTGACCTTCCCCAGCTGCTGGAACGGCCTGGACACGGCCTCCTTCGACCACCGCTCGCACCTGGTGTTCCCCGGCGCGGGCGGCGTCTGCCCGCAGGGCACCTTCCCGGTGCCGCGGCTGCGGATCTCCCTCGCCTACGACGTGCCGCCCGGCGCGGTGGTCGCGCTCGACTCCTTCCCCGAACAGCGGCACAGCCCGAAGACGGACCACGCGATGTTCGTGAACGTGATGACCGACGCCGCGATGGCGGGCGTCGTGTCCTGCCTCAACACGGGCCGCCACTGCGCGGGCGTGTGACGCACGCCACTTGAACCCGGGTCCCCCGGGCGGCGTGTACGGACCGCACCACGCACGCGAGGAGACGGAGAGGGTGAGATGGCCGGACCACTGTGGCCCCGCGGCAGGCGGGGCTCGACCGACGAGGCACTGATCAGGTCGGTGTACGAGGAGCACGGTCACGCCCTGCTCGCGTACGCGACCCGGCTGACCGGAGACCGGGCCGCCGCCGAGGACGTCGTCCAGGAGACGTTCATCCGCGCCTGGCGGCATTCCGAGGTCCTGGTCAACGGGAAGGGCTCGGTGCGCGGCTGGCTGCTCACCGTGGCCCGCAACATCATCACCGACCGGTACCGGGCCAAGGCGGCGCGGCCGCGCGAGGTCTCCGGATCCGCGGCGACCCCGCCGGTGGAGCTGGACCACGCCGACTCGGTCGTGGATTCCATGACCGTACTGGGCGCCCTGGACCAGCTGACGCCGGAACACCGGGACGTCATCACGGAGTTGTACTACCGCCAGCTCAGCGTCACCGAGGCGGCCGACGTGCTCGGCATCCCGGCCGGGACGGTCAAGTCCCGCTCGCACTACGCCCTCAAGGCACTGCGCGAGGCGTTCCGGGACGGCGGCGGCGCGGGCACCGGCAGGGAAGGAAGACAGCATCGGGGCACCAGAGGAAACCGACCGGGAAGGCCGCCCCAGCAGCCCGGACTGCGGGAGGTGGTGGCATGAACCGGGAGTTGCACGAGGAGGAACTGCTCGGCCCCTACGTGCTCGGCGTCCTCGACGACGCCGAGGTCCGCCGCGTCGAAGAGCACGTGAGCGGCTGCGTGCGGTGCCGCGAGGAGGTGGCCGCGTTGCGTGAGATGGAGGCCGCGCTCGGGGAAGTCCCCGAGGAGGCGTTCCTGGAAGGGCCGCCGGAGGGCGGCGATCTGCTGCTCCAGCGGACGCTGCGCCAGATGCGCGGCGAGCGGGCCGACCGGTCCCGGCGCCGCGCGGCCGTGGCGGGGCTGGCGATCGCCGCGTCGCTCGCGGCCGTGTTCTGGGCCGGGGCGCGCGTCGGCGCGGGCGACGGCCGCGATGTGGCCGAGGGTCCCCCGCCGCCGCCCCCGACGGTGACGGCATCACCCTCGCCGCCACCCGTGGGGACCAAGGTGGCCTCGGCCACGGATGCCCGGACCGGGGCGCGGATGACCGTACAGATGACGCCCGCGGCGCGCTGGGTGCGGGTGCACGCGGCGGTGACCGGGGTGCCCGCGGGCGAGCGCTGCCTGCTGGTGGTGGTCGCCCGGGACGGTACGCGTACCACGGCGGGCAGCTGGGTGGTGGGCGGCCTGGAGAACGGCGCGGGCAAGGGCGCCGCCCTGGACGGTTCCGCGGCCGTCGATCCCGCGCATGTGAAGGAGATCGTGGTGCAGAACGAGGCGGGCACGTCGTTCGTGTCCGTGCCGATGCCCGCCTGAGCGAAGGCGAAGGCAACGGCGACGGCGACGGCGAAAGCGCGGCGACGAAAGCGCGGCGGATACGTGGAGCGCCGGTCGGGGGACACCCCCTGACCGGCGCTTTCGCGTGTCCGGGACCCGCCCGCCGGATGCCGCCGCAAAAAACTCCCGGCATCCGTTGAACCCATCCGCGGGGGGCGCGCGTGTGTGAGATGCCGACAGTTTCAAACGAATCACCGGATTACGGGAGTTGTCATGAAGAACCTGCGCAAGCTCACCCTCGCGGGAGCCGCCACCGCGCTGCTCCTGGGCGCGACGGCCTGCGGCACGCAGGCGAGCGGGAAGACGGACGCCAAGCCCGTCGGCGCCCAGGTACCCGCGGCGGCCAAGTCGGCCGCCGCCGACCCGTACGGCTACGGCGCCGGCGCGGCGGCCCCCGCCGACGCCGCCGCGGGCCCGCTGGGCGTGCGTACGGACGCCAAGCTCGGCCAGGTCGTGACGGACTCCGCCGGGTTCACGCTCTACCGCTTCGACAAGGACACCGCGAAGCCCGCTTCGACCTCGGCGTGCTCCGGTGACTGCGCGAAGACCTGGCCCCCGGCTCCGGCGAAGGGCGTCCCGGCCGGCGCGGTCCCCGCCGCCGCGGTCGGCTCCCTCAAGCGGGCGGACGGCATGGAGCAAATCACGATCGCGGGCTGGCCCGTGTACCGCTTCGCGAAGGACACCGCTCCCGGCCAGACGAACGGTCAGGGCGTGGGCGGGACGTGGTTCGCCGTCACCCCGGAGGGCAAGAAGGCCACCGAACCGGCGGCGGCGCAGCAGCAGCCGGAGCAGGCGGCGCTGCCCGGCCTGTCGATCGGTGAGGACAAGACCCTCGGCAAGATCCTCCGGGACGGCAAGGGCCGTACGCTCTACCGCTTCACCAAGGACACCGCGTGGCCGATGAAGTCGAACTGCGAGGGCGCCTGCCAGGACAAGTGGAAGCCCGCCCAGCCCGCCGACGCGGCCAAGGTCGAGGGGATCGACCCGAAGCGGCTCAGTACGTACACCCGTGCGGACGGTGCGAAGCAGATGGCGATCGACTGCTGGCCGCTGTACTGGTTCACGGGCGACCAGAACCCCGGCGACACCATGGGGCAGGGCGTGGGAGGCACCTGGTTCGCCGTCACTCCGGAGGGCAAGCTCGCCAAGTGACGAGGGCCTCGGGGGCGCGCTCCCCTGTGCCACACTGGGGATCGGCGGGGCGTCGCCGTTTCCGCCCCGTCCCCGGTCCTCCTCGAAACGCGCTGGTCAGCGAGGGCGCAGGCTGACAGACTGAAACGGTTTCAGATCAATCCAGGAGGACACATGGCAGACACCGCAGACACCCCGGAGGACACTTCCCCCGCCGCCGAGGCCAAGCGCAAGTTCCGGGAGGCCCTGGAACGCAATGAGCGCAACGCCCAGTCCCAGCAGGCGCACCAGAGCCGTGCCAAGATCTCCGGCACCAGCAGCGGTGGCAGCGGGAAGAACAAGAAGGTCCGCCGCAAGACTGGCTGACCCGTGCCCACGGCCCGCTCCCCGCTGACGGCGGGGGCCCTGCCGCTCCGGTCCCACGAGCGCACCGGAGCGGCACACGTGTGCCGGTGACAGCCCCTGGTGCCGGTACCGGTACGAGTGCCGGTACGAGTGCCGGTGCCCGTACCCGTTCCCGGACAGAGCAGCCGGGTTTCGGCCATTTCGGGTGCTCCGAGAACCGTCCGGCGCGGCTCCCGCGTCGATGGGTGCAGTGACAGTGACCACACGGCACTCACTCGGAACGGGGAAAGGTACCACCCATGCTGCAGCGCCCCACCCAGCGCACGGCCGCCATCCTCTTCGCGGCCACCGCCGCCACCGCGGCTCTCTCCCTCGCCTTCGTCACCACCGCCTCCGCGTCCGCCGACGGGACCGCCCCGAAGACCGCGCCGGTCGCGGCCGCCGCGCTCCCGTCCGTTTCCGGGAGCCCCGAGGGCGCGTTCACCCGGATCGCCGACTTCTACGGCGCCTACATCGACGCGGTCTACGACGGCGACGGCACGACGGCCGACCAGCTGCGCTCCTTCTACCTCTCCAAGCCGCTCCAGACGGAGCTGAAGAAGTGGGAGGAGACCAACCACGCGAACGGTGTCCTGCGCGCGCAGAACGTGCCGTCGCAGTGGAAGGTCACCTCCACGGGCAGCGGAGCGGGCAAGACCAGCGCCACGGTCACCCTGACGTGGGGCGGGGGCACGACGACCCAGATCCACGTCCAGGCCGATCTGGCGACCAAGAAGATCACCTCGATCAAGGACTGACGCCGGGTGCCCTCAGCTGCGGGGGTCCACCCAGAGTGCCTCGCCGACGGCCATGACCTCGCCGTCCGCGGTGGCCAGCGCGGTGCCGACCCGGTGCTTGCGCCCGGCCTCCTCCAGCAGCCAGGCGTACGAGATCAGGCCTCCGGCCGCCGCCACCGGGCCCCGTAGGCGCGCGGTCAGCGAGGCCGTCACCGCTCCGGCGCGCTGGCTGCCGAGCAGCCGTCCGGCGGCGTTCCCGGGGCAGTCCAGCGCGGCCCAGACCAGCTCGGGCGGGAGGTTGCCGTCGCCGTCGAGGAGCCCGGCCCCCGGGGTCCAGGCGGCGGCCACGATCTCCCGGCCCGGCACCCGGCCGCAGTGCAGGCGCAGGCCCGTGTCGGAGGTCCGCCCCGGTCCGCAGCCGAAGCAGTCCGCCACCTCGTCCGGGGGCGCCGCCCGGTAGGCCTCGGCGGCGGCCAGGGCCTCCTCCCAGGAGGGTGCCTCGGGCGCCGCCGCGTCCGCCTCGGCGGGGGTGGCCACGGCCAGGACCAGGACCCCGTTGGTCAGCTCGCTCCCGCCGTCCGGGGTGTCCGCGAGCCCGAGCGGGGTGCCGGTGGGCGTCGGCCGCCGGAAGTCCACCCGTACCGTCTTCGCGGCCGCCTGCCCGGCCAGTACGCCCGCCACGTAGCCGCCGAAGGCCACCCCGGGGTAGCCGTTCAGGTCGGCCGGCACCGTGAGGATCACAGGGCGCCCCTGTCTCTGAGCTTGCGGAAGTAGGTCCAGCTGGTCTCGTTCGGCTCGCTCCAGGCCTCCGGGGCGTGCGCGAACTCGGGGTGGTGCGCGGCGACGTACGCGCGGGTCCGCTCGGGCACCTCGTCGTAGGAGTCCAGCTTCCGGCCGCGGCAGTGGAAGGTCAGACCTCCCGGTAGCTGCCCCTGCTCCATCCAGGGCAGCCAGGGCGACATCCGGGTCCACGACATCGTCGACGGCACGCTCGGGGCGTCGGTCTCGAAGACCGTGGCGGGCGCGAAGAACTGGAACATCTCGAGCGCCTTATAGGTGTCGTCCGCGGAGTTCTCCGGGAACTCGGCGACCGGCAGCGGCGACGGATAGGCGAGCGGGATCTCCAGGCTGAAGCAGACCTGGTCCCCGAGGCGGGTGAGCGGGACGGGGAAGGGCCGCCAGCGCTGGTTCGCGGGATCGTTCCAGACGTGGACGACCGGCTTCTTCTCCCAGGTCTCCAGGATCTCCCGGGTGTCCGGGTCCAGGTAGAACGCGGCCTCCCGCGTCAGCAGCTCGTAACCGCCGTCCGTGGTCACGAGGCGGGCCACGTTGAGCCCTTCGAACCCGAACACGCGTCGGTAGGGCTGGTCGGGGGACCAGGCGTAGACGTCGCCGGACCACCAGAAGGTCACCTCCCCTCCGTCGAGCGAGGCGCGGGTGCGGGCGAAGGCTTGGAAAAGATCGGCCGGAGTCATGGCGCCCACTGTGCAAGGTCACCCGCGTCCTCGGCAAGGGCTCCCGCACGGGCACTCCTGGTCGGATATCCGCCCGGCGCCGCCCGCTCACCTCGCGTCCGCCGCTGCCCCGGACCGGACGGCGTAGGACGTCATCCGGTCGACCAGTGGCCGCGGGGCGTCCGCCCCGAAGCACAGGTCGAGGTTCTCGGCGGACTCGGCGGCCGCCGCCTCGCTGCGCGGGAAGAGTGCCTGTTCGTACGCGGCCAGGGCCCGTTCGGGGTCGCCGGGGTGGGCGGCGATCGCCCCGGCGAGTTCGGCGCCGTCGAGCAGGGCCAGGTTGGCTCCCTCGCCCGCGAAGGGGGACATGAGGTGGGCTGCGTCCCCGATCAGCGTCACTCCGGGCGTCCGGGGCCACCGGTGACCGACCGGCAGGGCGTACAGGGGCCGCGCTATGGCGGGGCCGTCGCTGTCGGTGATCAGGGAGCGCAGGCCCGGGTCCCAGTCCGCGAAGTGCGCCAGGACCGCGGCCTTGTCGACGCCGGAGCGGCCGCCGTCGCCCTGGGCCGTGGCGGACCAGTCCGCGGGGACGCGCAGGGCGGCGTACACGTGCAGGATGGCGCCCGGTTCGCGGTGGGCGAGCATGCCCCGGCCCTCGGCGAGCGCGAACATCACGCCGCCGCCGACCAGCGCCGCGCTGCCGGGGTGGCGCGCGTCCGCGTCGCGCAGGTACAGCTCGGCGAAGGAGAGCCCCGCGTACACCGGGACGGCGGCCGAGACCAGCGGGCGGACCCTCGACCAGGCCCCGTCGGCGCCGACGAGCACGTCCGCGGTGAACCTGCCGCCGTCGGCGAGGGTCACCTCGTGGCGGCCGTCGGGGAGGGTACGGACGCGCTCGGCCTTCGCGCCCCAGCGGACCGCGCCCTCCGGGAGGGAGCCCAAAAGCAGGTCGCGCAGCGCACCACGCTGCACCTCGGGGCGGCGGCGGTCCTCGCCGGGGTCCTCGTGGTGGACGGTGGCGTGCCGGTCGAGGATGCGCATGGCTTCCCCGCCCTCGTGGATGAGGGCGCGGAACTCCTCGAACAGGCCCGCCGCGCGCAGGGCGGCCTGGCCGGAGTCCTCGTGCAGGTCGAGCATGCCGCCCTGGGTGCGGGCGGTCGGTGAGGGGTCGAGGTCGTAGAGGACCGCGTCGATGCCGTGCCGGTACAGCACACGGGCCAGGGTCAGCCCGCCGAGTCCGGCACCGACGATCGCGAGCGGGTGGTGGGGTGTGGTCATGTCGGGATCCTTCGGGCGAAGCGGGCGACGGACGGCGGCCGGGCCGTCGCCTGGGGCGGGCCTGGGGCCTGATGCCCTTCCAGATAAACACAGTCAATTCAAAATCGCAATGACTACGACTTCATAGTTGCTGCGGGCGTGCGGTACGCTGGGCCCATGACACGTGCGACGAAGGCAGACCCGGAACCGCAGCCCGTCCTCGGGCGGCGCGAGCGCAAGAAGGCCGCCACCCGCAAGGCGCTGGCGGACACCGCGCTGGAGCTGTTCCTCGAGAGGGGCTTCGACCAGGTCAAGGTCGCCGAGATCGCCGAAGCCGCGGACACGGCGCTGACCACGCTGTTCGCCCACTTCCCGGGTGGGAAGGAGGCCCTGATCCTTGCGGACGGCGGCGAACGCGAAGCGTCGCTGACGGCGGCGGTGCGCGAGCGCCCCGAGGGCCGGTCCGTCCTGGACGCGCTCCACGACTTCCTGGCCGGGCGCGGCCCGTTCGACCCCGATCCCACACCGGAGGAGCGGCGCAAGACGGACCTGGTGGTCTCCACGCCCGCGCTGCGTGCCTACGCCAGATCGCTGTGGACCGGCTGCGAGGAGGTCCTGGCCCGGGTCATCGCCGAGGAGACCGGCCGGGACGCGTCCGACCTCTCGCTGCGCGTCCTGGCGCGCTTCGTGCTGGAGGTTCCGGATCTGGCGGGTCTCGAGCCGGACCCGCGGCAGGCCCTGGACACCGCCTTCGCCCACCTCAGACAGGGCTGGCCCGACGTGTGACCGGACCGTGCGACCGGGCCGTGCGACCGGGCGGATGACACGTGCGGGGGACGCGGGCACGGACGGCCCGCGCGGGCAGGGGTCCGGAATCTAGGGTGACCGCAGGCGGCCCCGGCCGCACGCACCTCTCAGGGGAGGGTCACCGTGATGCTGCCGGCACACGCGGACCACGCGGCCGAGCGACGGCCCGACTATCCGCCGCGGACACCCCCGCCACCGAGGAGACCCGTCGAGTCGCCACGGCCGGAGCGCGCTTTCACCATCGCGAACCAGCGGGCGGCCAACTGGGCCCTGGAATCCCAGGCCTGGGCGGCGATCCGGGGCCGGCGGCTGGTCGTCGACAAGCTGACCGCCTGGCGCTATCTCCCGGATCCGGACCGGGTGGGGCCCGTGGTGACGGCGCTGGTCGTGGGCGCCGTCGCGGACGGCGGGCGGCGCATCAGCCTGCACCTGGCAGCGCTGGAAGGGCAGGCCTGTATCGCCGTGCTGAGCCACCTGGCCCGTCCCCCCGCGGGCGCCGAGGACGGCACGCTGGGCGGGGTCACCGGGCTGCCGGGCCTGCGCGACTGCGGATCCGAGTCGGACCCGGACGGGCACCGCCTGTGGGCGGTCATCGACGTGCCGCTCCGTACGGACGCTCCCGGTCAACCGGGCTGGTAGGTCCCGCGAAGTCGTGCCGGGACCGCCCGCACCGCGTCGTCGTTCCGGCTAGGCCGACGGGCTAAAGGGCTCACGGAGCCGCTCCCCGTCACCGGGGGCGTCGGCTGTCGTGGCCGAATCGGATGAGTCCTCAGGGCCGAAATCCGGCGCCATGAAGGGGTTCGTCGTCGCCGGGAGCCGCGATGCGGCCGTCGTGACGTGGGTCCGTACCGGTTCCGGTGCGGAGAACAGCGGGGATCCGTCGATGAGGGCGCTGCCTTTCGTGGTTCGGGATGACGTGATCGGGTGGGACCGAGCGGAGGCATGGCTCATCGCCAAGCCTCCACTCGACTCTCACCGTCTCAAAGAGTGGTCATCTTGGTGTACGGGCTCAGGATCCGCATCCGCGACGAGCCGAAATCGACGAGCACGGCGATTCCGTCCTCGATCGCGATGACCCGGCCGAGGCCGTGCTGATCGTGTGTGACCCGGTCGCCTACGACGAACACCCTGAGAGGCGGAGCGGTCGCGGCCTTGAACGGGCTTGCGGGCAGGTGGCGCCGGGTTCCGGCTGACTTTGTCATTGTCACCAGTATGCGCCTGTCGAGCCGCCGTGCCGCCCGGTGTGGTCCTCTCTCTCATTGCGCCCTGATAACGCCGATGCCGGAATCTGCCGGTTGGACCCGGTCCGTCACCCACTCGAGCCTCGCCGACCGCCGTCCCGCCCGGCCCCGATTCACCTTCCTCCGGCGGAATCTCCCGGTCCGGATGCCACGCGCCGCACGCCGGTCTTCGCCGTGCGGAGGAGCACTCCGGCGCGCCCGCCCGCGTCCGATCTCCGCGGGTCCTTTGGCCTCCGGCGGCGCCTCAAACGCCGGCGAGGCTGAATGGGGGCCCCGAGCCGGATTCACCGCGCGACGGTCCGCAGACCTGGGCTTCTCAGGGCAGAATTCGCGGCTCGGCAACCCGAAGCCCTGGGCCCCGGCGCTGGGAATGCCCCTCGGGGGTCGCAGACCTGCGCTCCCACGGCTGGTATCACCGCCCACCGGATCGAAGCACGGGACTCGCTGCCGTCGACCCCCAAGCCGAGCCCGCCCCCCAGCCTGGAATCACCGCTCGGCGGGTCGAAAGGCTGAGC
Source organism: Streptomyces sp. NPDC002138 (assembly GCF_040296485.1). Taxonomy (NCBI): domain Bacteria; kingdom Bacillati; phylum Actinomycetota; class Actinomycetes; order Kitasatosporales; family Streptomycetaceae; genus Streptomyces; species Streptomyces sp. NPDC002138. The sequence continues at coordinate 53,979 of NZ_JBEOXE010000046.1, forward strand.
TCTCAGGGCCACCCCAGCCTCGCCGGCGTGTGAGACGCCGCCGGAGGCAGGGTCGGCCGGCCCGGGCATGGAGGGCCAGCCCGCCACGTGGGCTGTACCGGCTGCGGGGGCGCGAGGGGCTGCGGCGGGCTTCCGTCTGGCGTCGGTGCGCGGAGCCCCCGCCGCCGGCATCGCGCAGGACGGTCGCGGCGTCGGGGGCGGGGTCGGGGTCGGCTTCCGCCGGGACGGGACGCGTTGTCCGCGCGCCAGGCGCGGCGGCCGTTGAGGTTAGCAGAGCGGATATCCGTTGGCCCAGGAGAAACAGGTCGACCACAGTGGTCCGCGATGAGAACCGCATCCGAGGAGTCCTGACATGTCGACGCTGCGCGTCACCGCCGAGCCCCTGACCGTCCATACCCACCCGAACGCCGACGCGCTCGAGCTGGCCCAGGTGGGCCTTTACCGTGCCGTCGTCGCCAAGGGCGCCTACCGCACGGGCGAGTTCGCGGTGTACATCCCCGAGCAGGCCGTGCTCCCGGCGGAGTTGATCGGGGAACTCGGGCTCACCGGACGGCTGGCGGGCAGCAAGGCGGACCGGGTCAAGGCGGTCCGGCTGCGTGGCGAGCTGTCTCAGGGGATCGTGTGCCGCCCGGCGGCCCTGTCGGATGTCGACCTGGCCCACGCGGCCGCCGAGGGCACGGACTTCGCCCAACTGCTCGGGATCACCAAGTGGTCGCCGCCCATACCCACCACGATGAGCGGCGACGTCGAGGCCGCCCCGGACCTGCTGCCCTGGGTCGACATCGAGAACCTGCAGCGCTACCCGGACATCTTCACGCCCGGCGAGCCGGTCGTGCTCACCGAGAAGCTGCACGGGACCGCCTGTCTGACCACCTACGTCGTCGAGGGCGCCCGGACCCACGTCTCCTCGAAGGGGTTCGGTGCCAAGAGCCTGGCCCTGGTGGAGGATCCGCGCAATCTGTACTGGCGGGCGATCCACTCCCACGACGTACCCGCCGTCGCCGCCCGGCTCGCCGAGCGCCTCGGCGCCACCCGGGTCGGGATCTTCGGCGAGGTCTTCGGGGCGGGGGTCCAGGACCTGACGTACGGCGCGGACGGACGCAGCGAGCTGCTCGGTTACGCCGTCTTCGACGTTTCGGCGGAGATCGACGGCCAGGTGCGCTGGCTGGACCCCGCCGCGCTCCTCGACGGCGAACTGCCGCTGGTGCCCCGGCTGTACGAGGGGCCGTACGACCTCGACGCCGTGCTGGAGCTGGCCACCGGCCGCGAGACCTTCTCGGGGCGCACCCTGCACCTGCGGGAGGGCGTGGTGATCCGCCCGGTCACCGAGCGGTACAGCCCCGTGGTGGGCGGCCGGGCCATCGCCAAGGCGGTCAGCCCGGCGTACCTGACGCGCAAGGGCGGCACGGAGTACGAGTGAACGGCCCCTCGCTGCACTCCCCCGCCCCGGGCCGAGGCCCGGGGCGGGAAGCGGGGGAAGCCGCGGCTCAGTAGCCCTCGACCCCCAGCTCCACGATGGACGCGAAGACGTGCTCCCAGACCTCCGCGCCGGGCCCGGCCGCTTCGAGGACGTCCGGTTCGAGGGCGGACACCTCGGCGAGGAAGGCCCCGCTCCCGTCCTCCGCCGGATACGGGTCCCAGCACGCGCCCATGTAGCGGCGTACGGCCTCCAGCAGGCGCAGGAACGTTTCCGCATCCCGGGCGAACGGGAATGGAGCCGAGACGGCGCCCCCGCCCGGGTCCCCTCGTGTCAGCGACACCGCGCCCGTCTCCCCGTGGAGGAACACCTTCCCCTGGTCGCGGTATGCCAGCTCGAAGGTGCCCAGGTGCACCAGCCCCGCGTCATCGGGCGGCTGCGGGCCCTCCCGGTCGAAGGCGAGGGTGAAGGCCGTCACCCCGGCCGCCCAGTGCTGCGGCAGGCCGACCTCGGTGAGGAGGGCACGGGTCGGCGGATGGGCCAGGCCCGCGGGCAGCCGCTGTTCGGGCACCCGGATCATCAGGTCCGCGCCGAAGACGGCGTCCACCCGGGCGGCGTCCAGCGGCTCGCCCTCCGGGCCCGGAGCGGCGAACCACGGAAGCGCCGTGGCCTCGTCCCACGAATCGTGATCGGCGCCACCGGTCGGCCAACCGGTCTCCTGTACGGCCTCGTTGCGCTCCACGACCACGATGCCGCGCGCCTCGGCGATCAGGAAGCGGCCCGCGCCCAGGGCGACGGGCTCCTCCCAGGTGCCCGGGCAGTGCAGGGCCCAGGCGTCCTCGTCGGTGTCGAAGAGGAACGGTTCGTCCTGCTCGGGCTCCTCCGCGCGCTCCGCGAACTCGCCCGCGGCGGGCGCGGGACGGGCGGCGCCCGTGTCCAGGTCGAACCACCGCTGCGCGGTCCAGGTCGACCCGACCTCCAGCAGCGACCCGGCGCCCGCCGCCCCGCCGCTCTCCACCGGGTCGAGGATCGTGGCCGTCCAGTCGCCGCTCAGGTTGGGCTCGGCGCGGTACGAGCCCACCGGCCGCCACCAGGCCCACACCGTCCGCCAGGGCAGGCCCGGTTCGGCGGCCGCCACCCGGTCGGCGTACGCGTCCCGCCCGAGCACCTTGGCGGCGAAGTGCAACCGCGAGGCGAACTCGGGCCGCGTCACCTCCGTGGACCCGAAGACAGCCTCGGCCTGGGTGAAGACCTCGCGCCCCGCCCCGCCTCGGACGGAATCAGCAGCGGCAGCGGCGCCAGCACTGGCACCGGCACCGGCACCGGCATGGGCATGGGCATGGGCATCGGTATCGCGATCGGCCAGCTCTCGGGCGCGGGCCGGTCCGACGGACAGCAGGGCAGTGGGATCATCACAGGTCACGGCCGCATCTTGTCACCCACCACGCGCCCCGCCTTCCCCCCGAAGGTCCATCCGCGCGGGGAGGGCGGGAACGCCGGCAGGGCAGGTCAGTTGCGGCCGACGGCTGCCGCACTGCGCAGGCGCGGAATTCCATTGCGGCAGAACCGCGCTATCAGCTCGGACACCTCCCGCCCCGGATCCACCCCCAGCTCCCGCCGCGTCAGTTCGCGGTAGGCGTCGTACGTCCGCATCGCCTCGATCAGATTGCCCTCCGCCAAGTGGGCCTCGATCAGGGCCCGCTGGGCGCTCTCCCGCAAGGGCTCGGCCCCGACCGCAACCAGCGCCGATTCCACCGCCTCCGCGTGACGACCGGCCCGGCCCAGCTGGCGGCTGAGCGCCTCCAGCGCATGCAGCAGCCGCTGGCGGACCCGCTCCCGCTCCAGCAGCACCCAGTCGTCGTACCACCCCGGCAGCAGATCGAGGGCGTCCGTACGCCACTTGAGCGCGGACAGGTCCTCACCGGTGGCCGTGCCCCCGATGAGCCGCCCCGCCCAGCCGTAGAGGACGTAGAGGTCGACCACCGTGTGCTCACGCATCGCGAGCGAGCACTTGTCGGAGTCCAAGAGGTCGATCCCCGCGGCCTTGAGCCGCCACAGGGCCGAGCGGAGGTTGCCCGCCGCCCGCAGATCGTCGCCGGACGGCCACAGCGTGCCCGCCGCGTGCCGCCGCTCGACCCGGCCGCCGTTGAGGGCGACGAAGGCCAGTAGTCGCTTGCTCCCCTCCGGAACGTCCAGACGTCTGTCCCCATGCACCACGCGCGGCCCCCCGATGAGGTGGAGAGTCGGCCGGTCCCCTTGCCCGGGCCCTCCGGTCACTCCCGGCACCCGGACCAACGACTCTCTGAACGGCGTGCTCAACGCACCCGGCGCATTCAACGTGCTCGGCGTATTCATAGGCGGTCCCCCTGATAGAAAGCCCGCCATGGATACTATGTGCAGTGCGTCACGGATCAGTCACCGAGTGCTACAGATCAGTCGGTCGAGTGGGTCGCGCCCGCCTCCCCGGGGCTGTAGCAGAAGCGCTGCTGCCGCCGGACGAACGCCACCCAGTTGGTAACGGTCCTGCCTTCCGCGTCCGTCGGTACCAGGATGTCGACGGCGGCGGGCCGGTCCAGCGGGATGCGGTCCCGATGCTGGGCCTCCTCCACGGCCCGGGCGACATCGGCCAGGCTGCAGGAGCAGTACCGCACGTCCACCCGCGGCCCGAGGAAGGTCTCGATCCGGCCCGGCGCGGCCGCGGGACGCCACGGGGAAGGGGAAAGGGACGCGGTGTCGCCGCCACCGCTGTCGGGGGCCAGCGGCAGGTAGCCGGCGGGCGGGAGTTCGGTGATCCCCAGCCGTTCCAGGGTCTCCGGCTCCGACGCGTCGGCGGCGCCCGGCCCGAACAGCTGCCCCGCGTCGATGCCTTCGATGAGCAGGCCCAGTTCACGGCCCAGCTGCTCCTTGGTGTGACTCTGCAGGAAGGTCTGGCGGCCCAGCCGGGCCAGCTGTTCCAGCAGCGGCTGGAGGTCCGCGCCGGCCGGCGCCGGCGCGGCCGTCGACTCCGCCAACTGGCACTGGAACTGGAGGATCTGGGCCATGAAGACGTCCCAGGGCCGCATCCCGGCCCGCGACTGCCAGTAGCGGTACGGCGGGGGCGCGCCGCGCTCGCGGCGGGCGGTCCAGGTGTCGACCTGCCAGGCGGCGGCCGCCCCGGGGGCGCGGGTGAGCACCGCGAGCCGGACCCCCTTGGCCTTGCCCGTGACGGTGGGCGGCGTCCAGGTCGTGGGCAGGTCGGTGCTGCCGGGTCCGTAGGGCCAGGTGGAGTGTTCGGTGCGTTCCGCCGCGAAGAGGCGGGAGGCGAGCCAGTTGCGCCGGTGGTCCGCGGGAAGGTTGTCCAGCCCGGGCTCGGCGGCCTCGGTGAGCCGGATGCGTACGCCCTCGGCGCTGTAGGGGCTGCGCGTGGTGCCCGCGCCGGAGCAGGGGTCGTCGCAGTAGCTCCCCTGGACCGGGGCCTCACCGTACGGCCAGGTGGCGGGGACGGCCTCGACCCACCAGAAGGCGTTGGGTCCGGGTGTCAGCCCGCCCAGCGGGAGGGTGATCAGGCGCTGGGAGCGCAGCGGGCGGCCGTCGGGGGCGATGGCGAGGCCGCCGCCCACCCGCAGGGTGCCGTCCCGGACGCTGACCTCGTACCCCTCGGCCACGCCGGAGCCGCCCGCCTCGCCGACGGCCAAGGCGAGTTCGCGGGCGTAGTCCTGGATGCGGCCCAGGTGTTCGGCGCGCAGGAACAGGCCGTCGAAGGGGTTCAGCCGGTCGATGCCGCCGCCCGCCGTCGCGGGGGTGCCGTCCGAGGCGGGCGAACCCGCGCCCGCGGGGGCGGGGTTCGCGGGCGGGGCGGCCGGCGGGCCGGGATCGGACGCGGCGGACGCGCCGGACGGGACGGGGGGAACGGGCGGAACGGGGGGCGGGGCCGCGCCCTCGGTGACGGTCATTCCTCGGTCCTCCCGGTCGCCGACACGCGCGGCAGACGTACGGTGATGATGGCGTCGTTCCCTTCGTCGGCCGTGCCCGGTGGCCCGTCGACCACTCCGGCGAACGGCACCAACGGGTCCTTCCCGTAGAGCGGCTTGGAGCCGGTGCCGCGGACGCGGATGCGGACCGTCTCGTACGCGGGCCGCTGGTCGAGATCGACCTTCACCCGGTACCCGTCGGCGGAGACCCGGATCCCGGCGACCTCGTCGTCGGCCCAGCCCCGTCCCGCGTCGGACAGCGAGCTGATCTCCACTCCCTGGGGCTCCGCGGACCCCTGTGCGAGCGGCACGGTCACGTCGAAGCTCAGCACGGTGTGCTCCCGCGACCAGGCCAGGGAGTCCGGGACGAGCCGGGGCCCGCCCGCGTCCGGCGCGGCGGGAGCGCCGACCAGGCCGGGGGCCAGGCCGCACAGCAGCTCCTGGACCGTGGTGGTCGGCAGGACCGCGGTACGGACCCCCGCGTCGAGGGTCACCTCGCCGATCCGGACGCACTCCTCGTACTGCGTGACCTCCACGGTGAGCCGGGCCAGCACCACCGCCGCGTGATCCTCCGTCACCGGGGCCCGGGGCGGGCACGCGTCACCCTCCGCCCGCTCCGGCGCCTGCTCGGTGGCGTCGAGCGCGGCCAGCCGCCGGAAGGCGTCGAGCAGCGCCGGGGCGCGGCGCGGCGCGGGCACCCGCGCCACCTCGGCCGCGGCGCACCGGGCCTCCTCCCCCGCCCGGTCGCCCGGCCGGACCTCGTCCAGCCCGAGCAGGACCCGTACCCGGTGGTACGGCCGCCACGGGGCCGGGGCCTCCGAGCGGATCGTGATCCGGGCCGTCTCGACGATCCGCGAGAAGTCGTCGTGGCGCCGCGTCACGTCGCAGGGGTCGGCCAGGGCGGGCACCGGACGGTCCGGGCAGGCCGCGAACTCGGCGAGGACCCAGGCCTCCACGATCCGCGACGCGGGCGGGCACGGCGGCGTCTGCTCGGAGCTCGGCCCCGGGTCCGGCGGGGCGTGTCCGGGCTCCGGGTGGCGCGCCGCCCAGGCCGCGGCCCAGTCCGCCAGGGACACGCACCACGACGTGTCCAGGCTCAGTTCGCGCCCGAGGCCGTCCACGGCGAGGCCGGGCACCACGCGCAGCTCCCCGCCCTCCCGCTTCACCCCGAGGCCCCACACCACGCCCGGGCCGTGCAGCCAGGCGTTGTGCAGCATCTGTTTGCCGCGCGGATTCCCCATCAGGACACGGAAATCGTCCTCCCCGAGCAGCATCCCGAAGGCCACCCGCAGCGCGAGGAACGGGTTGGCCGCGAGCTCGTCCCCGGAACAGGGGCCGGGGTCGCAGACCGTGCCGCGGGAACCATCGGTGGGCAGGTCCGGGGCGGACGCGCCGCCGCAGCCGCACGGGGTGGTGCTGCCGGTGCCGAGCGCCGTCATGATCTCTCCTTCTGAGGGGGTCTGGGCCGATCGGAGGGGGCCACCGCCGGGGCGCCGGCCGCGGCTTCGGTTCCGGCCGCGGCTGCGGTTCCGGTTGCGGCTTCGGTTCCGGCGGTTGCGGTTGCTGCCGACGCCGCCGCGGTGACGCCGAGGGCCAGCGCGGCCCGCCGGTCCACGCGCGGGCCGCCGCCCGCCTCCGCCGGGTCCTCCGGGAACGGCCGCCCCGCCTTCGCGTACTCGCGCCGCAGCGCGTCGACGAGGTGCCGCTGGTGGATCGCGCTGCCCTGGTCGGCGGCGCGGAAGGCGCCGTCGATCGCGGCGTTGCGGATCCAGCCGCCCGGTACGGGGCAGCGCCGCGCGAGCGCCGCGAGGTCCACGTCCGGGTGCAACAGGCCCGGCGGCACATGGAGTTCCCACAGCCGACGGCGACCCTCCGCGTCCGGGAGCGGGAAGTCCACGACGAAGTCCATCCGGCGGATGAAGGCGGCGTCGATGTTCTGCCGCAGGTTGGTGGTCAGGACCGCGAGACCCTCGAAGCGGTCGAGGCGCTGGAGCAGGTAGGCCGTCTCCATGTTCGCGAACCGGTCGTTGGCCTCGGAGACCTCCGTACGGGTGGCGAAGAGGGCGTCGGCCTCGTCGAGGAGGAAGACGGACTGGGTGCGCTCGGCCACCTCGAAGCACGCGGCGAGGTTCTTCTCGGTCTCGCCGATGTACTTGGAGACCAGTTCGGACCCGTCGACGATCAGCAGGTCCCGCCCCGCCTCCCCCGCCAGTACCTCCGCGGCCAGCGACTTCCCGGTCCCCGGTGGTCCGGTCAGGAGCAGCCGGACCCCGCGGGTCGCCCGGGCGGCCTCGCGCAGCCGCCAGTCGTCCAGGACGAGTGCCTGGTGGCGCAGCCGGGCCACCGCGTCGCGGAGTTGGCGTCCCGACTCCCCGGCGAGCACCAGCCGGGACCAGTCGGCGCGCGGGGTGAGCAGGTCCGTACCCGGCGGCAGCAGCGCGGCGGCCCGCGCCCGGATGGCGCCGCGGACGTCCTGCTCGGCGCCGTCCCCCGGCTCCCCGAGGGTGGCGCGGCTGTGGACGTCGAGGGCGATCTGCGCCGTGAGCGCGGGGTCGAGGGGGTGCCGTGCGGCCAGGCCGGGAGCCTGCTCGGGCGTGTCGGGCAGGGCCGCGCGCCACGCCGTACGCCGGTCCTCGACGCCGATCGGGCCGACCGGCACCGTGAGGACGGGCCACTGCGGGCCGGGCCGGACGCTGCCGGGAGCCGCGCAGACGAGGAGGGGGCCGGGCAGCCGGTCCAGCGCGGGGGCCGCGGGCCCGGACCCGGCGGCCGGCGCGGGCGCGAGCAGCAGGGGCACCGCCCCGCGCACCGCCGCGTGCAGTCCCAGCAGCCCGATGGCCACCGGGTCGTCGGGGCGGGTGCGGGCCGCGGTCAGCCCGAGGCCCGCGGCCCGGGCCAGCGCCGCGCACCGGCTGAGGGCGACGGTCTCGTCCCGGTCCACGACCAGCAGGACGCGCGGTTCGGTGGAGCACAGGGCGGCGACGGCCCGGGCCGTCTCGGGACGGTCGAGCCAGGTGTCGAGACCGGCGACCACCGGTCCGGGGTCGACCGGGCCACCGAGTGCGGCGGGCCGGGCGGGATGGCCGTGCAGGGCCTCCCATAGCTGGTCGGCGAGGGTGAGGGAACGTTCGTGGAAGGGGCCTTCCCCGGTGAGGGCGAGGACGCCCCCGCGCACGGCGGCGCCTTCGTGGAGCAGCCTGCGCAGCACCGTCCTGGCCGGGTCCCCGGTGTCGCCGCCGGTGCCCGCGTGGTCGGTGAGCAGGCAGGCCAGGCCGACGCTGGGGTGGGGGGCGCCGTCCGGGTGCATCGCGCGGAAGGTCCGGGCCAGGCCTTCGTGTTCCCCGGGGAGCCCGGCGAGCAGGACCAGTTCGCACTCCAGGGGACTCAGCCCGAAGCGGTCCACGAGCCGTCCGAAGGGGGTGCCGAACAGCGGGGCGGCCTGGTCGGCCAGCACGGCCCGGCCCCCGGCGCCCTCGGCCCAGGCCCGCAGGAACGCCGAGGCGCCGCCGCCCGCTTCGGCGCTGCACGTGCGGTCCAGCAGGTCGGCGAGCCGGACGGCGACGGTGGCCGCGCGCGCCGACAGGTCGCGGCCGGTGCGGTCAGACATAGCGGTACCTCACGACCGCGCCGAGCCAGCCGAGCCAGCCCGGGTCGAGGTCCAGTCCGGCGCGGCGGACCGTGAGATCGGTGTCGGCGGCGGACAGGGTCGCCTCGATCCAGCCGGGCTCGGCGACGATCCGCCCCTCCCGGCGGGCCATCGCCGCGACCGCCTCCCGCGGGTCGGTCCCGGGGTGCTCTCCGTACAGGCGTACGGCGGTGACGCGGGCCCAGTCCGCGGCGAGTTCCTCGACCCTGGCGTCCTCGGCCGGGGTCGCGGGGGCCGCGGCCACGACAGTGGCGGCGCGGGCGGGGCCGAGCCCGGCCAGGGCGAGCAACGCCGCGTCGTCGGCCGCGAGCCCGGGCAGGAGGAGCCGCCCGACGCGGTACAGCACCCAGGACAACGGGCGGGCGGCGAGGTCGGGTTCGTCCAGCACCCGGTCGGGGAGGCCCGCTTCGGCAGCCGTGGCGAAGAGGAACAGCAGGGCGGTCCACCCGGTGTCGACCCCGGGCTCGGCGCCGGAGTCCGGGCCCGGGCCGTGCGGGGGCACGGGCGGCCGCGCGGGATGTCCGGCCTGCGACCCGGGCGGTACGGTCCCCCGCGCGCGGGGTCCGCCTGACGGCGGGGCGTCCGGGGCCGGGGGCGCCCCCGGGCTGG
>NZ_JBEOXE010000047.1:0-60800 GCF_040296485.1 Streptomyces sp. NPDC002138
CCTGTTCACCTTCCACGGCGCGGTCTTCACCTCGCTCAAGACGGTCGGTGACATCCGGGACCGCTCGCGCACGCTGGCCACCCGGCTCGGGCTGCCCGCGAAGGCCGCGATCGCCGCCGGGGTCGTGGTGGCCGCCGCGGCCGGGGTGGTGTTCGCACTGGCCGGGGACGACGCGAAGCCCGAGGCTCAGGTGCCGCCGAGGGCGACCGTGGCCGCGCCGGCGGTCCCGGACGCGCCGCCGCCCCCGCTCAGCCCGGTGCCCGATCCGCCCGCGCCGAAGCCGCCGGTCGCACGGGCGCCCGTACCCTCGCCGCGGCTTTCCGCGCCGCGTACGCCGTCGCCCTCACGGTCGGCCGCGCCCTCCCGGCCGGCCCCCGCGAAACCGAGTCCGGGGCGGCCGACGCCGAGTCCGTCCCGGCACTCGCCGACGCCGGCCCCCTCCGGGTACCAGCTGGTGCGCCTGGAGCAGTCCGTGCTCGGCGACCACAGCGGCCCCGAAGTGGTGACCTGGCGCAGCAGCTGGGTGTGGCAGCGGTGGGGGCTGGTGGTCGGCGACCGGCGGTTCGGGCACGGGATCACCGTCAACGCCCGCTCGTCGGTGGAGATCGCGCTGAACCGCACCTGCGGTTCCTTCTCGGCGCGGGCCGGGGTGGACGGGCTGTCCCTGCCGGGTGACGGCACGGTGCGGTTCTCGGTCTACGGTGACGGGGTACGGCTGTGGCGGTCCGGCGCGGTCGGCTACGGCGACCCCGCGGTGCCGGTCCAGGTCGGGCTGAGCGGGCGCAAGACGCTGCGGCTGGTCGTGGAACACGCCGACGGGCGCGCCGACCTGACGCTGGCGGCCTGGGCCGACTCGGTGATCAGTTGCCGGTGAGCGGCTACTGGGGAGCGGCTGCCGGTGAGCGGCTACTGGGGAGCGGCTACTGGTGATCCGTTGCCGGTGAGCGTGGCGAGGAGTTCCCGGGGGGTCAGGGCCGCGCCCACCGCCGCCTCACGGTCGTAACGGTCCGCGCCCAGGGCCGCCTTGTCGCGGGCCGACAGCGGCCGTACGAACAGTTCCTCGGGAACGGAGCGCGGGAAGCCGTCCCGCCAGGCGGTGGCCGCCGCCAGCGCGCGTACGGACTCGGCGGCCCGGTCCGCCTCGGACAGCAGCACGGCGGCCGTTTCGGCGAGCACCGCCAGCACCCGCTCCGCGCAGTGCCCGGCGATCGCCGTCTCCAGCGTCGGCAGGAGCACGGCCAGCCCGGCAGCCGGGCCCTCCTCCCGCCCCCTGAGGACGGCGTCCAGATTCCCCAGTCCGGCCGAGAACTGCGCCGGGACGGTGGTCCGCAGGGACCCGGCCAGCGCCAGCTCGTACTCGGCGCGCGCCCGGGGGAGGTCGCCCTCGTCCAGCGCGATCATCCCGGCGAGCAGGCGCGCGAACGCCTCCACGTCATGCACCCCGGACCGCCGCGCCTCGGCGTGCGCCTCGGCCAGCAGCCGCTCGGCGCCGGGCGCGTCGCCCGTACAGAAGGCGGTCTCCGCGATCCGGGCGAGCGCGAACGGCGCCTCGAAGTGCGCGCCGACCTCGCGGGCGAGCCGCAGGCACTCCTCGTACGCGGCGCGCGCCCAGGCGAACCGGCCGCGGGAGAGCGCGACTTCACCCGCCGCGCTGGCGACCTGGGCACGGGTCCAGCGGTCACCGACGCGGCGGGCGATCTCCTGGAGTTCGGCCAGGTCGGCGTCGACGGTCGGCAGGCCGCCGGTGATGTCGATGGCGACGTGCGTACGGAGCATGAGGGTCACGCCGAGTTCCCAGTCACCGGCGTACTGGCGGCAGTTGGCGACGGTCACGTCGAGTCCGGCGTGGAAGTCGAGGGCGTCGCCGGCGAGGTAGGAGGTCAGCGGCCACAGCATGCCGGGGAAGCGGGCGGTCTCCGGGCCGCTGCGGCGGAAGGCCTGCTGGATGCGGTCGGCCATGGCGAGGCGTTCGGGCGTACGGAACTCCTCGATCGGGCGGGTTTCCGCGATGAGGAACACGTGGAGCAGCTGGAGGCGCATCCAGCGCCAGTACGCGGGGGTGTCGACGGGCGGTTCACCGGGGTCGAGGGCGAGCACGCGGGCGGTCCATTCGGCGCCCTCGGAGCGGTAGTTGCGCAGCCACCAGAACCAGCCCAGGGCGAAGGCGAGGCGCTGGGCGGTCTCGGTGTCGGGGGCGGGGGCGGGGGCGGTGGCGGTGGATAGCGAGGCGGCGAAGGCGGTGCGCAGGTTGTCCAGCTCGGTCTCGAGCCGGGCGATCCAGGGGAGCTGGGCGGAGGAGCGCAGGAGGGGCTCGGCCTCTTCGGCGAGCGCCGTGTAGTGGGCGGTGTGGCGGCGCGCGGTGGCGGCCCGGTCGGCGGGGACCTCGGCGGCGCGCTCGGCGGCGTACTCGTGGATGGTTTCCAGCATGCGGTAGCGCATGGCGGGCGGGGAGCCCGGTGTGGTCGTCACGGGCGAGGGGTCGGCCAGGACCAGGGATTTGTCGACCAGGGCGCCGAGGATGTCGGCGACGTCGGTGACATCGGCGACTCCGGCCGTGTCGCGGGGATCGCCGCCGTCCGCGCAGACGGCTTCGGCGGCGGCCAGGTCGCAGCCGCCCGCGAAGACCGACAGGCGGCGCAGGACCGTACGTTCGGACGCGTCCAGGAGGTCCCACGACCAGTCGACCACCGCGCGCAGGGTCTGCTGCCGGGGCAGGACCGTACGGCTGCCGCTGGTCAGCAGGCGGAAACGATTGTCCAGGCGGTCCGCGATCTGCCGCGGGGTCAGCAGCCGCAGCCGCGCCGCCGCCAGCTCGATCGCGAGCGGGAGCCCGTCCAGGCGGGCGCAGATCTCGGCGGCGGCGGCCGGATCGTCCTCGACGGTGAACCCCGGCCGGGCCGCGGCGCCGCGGTCGGCGAAGAGGCGGAGCGCGGGATCGGGCGGGAGGGGCTCGACGGGGCGGACGTTCTCGCCGGGCACGCCGAGGGGTTCGCGGCTGGTGGCCAGGATCCGCACGCCCGGGCAGTGGGTGAGCAGCCGCTCGGCCAGCTCGGCGGCGGCGCCGATGACGTGCTCGCAGTTGTCGAGGACGAGGAGCAGGCGGCGTTGGGCGCAGTGTTCGAGCAGTTGGGTGGTGGGGTCCTGGGCGACGGCCTTCTCGCGGGCGACGAGGGTGGCGTCGCGCAGGCCGAGGGCGCTGAGGACGGCGGCGGGGACGGCCGCGGGGTGGTCGAGGCGGGCCAGTTCGACCAGCCAGACCGGTTCGGCGGGGGCCGTGTGGGCGGCGTGGGGGGTGTGGGCGGTGTGGTTGGTGTGGTCTGTACGGGCGGCGTGGGCGGCGTGGCGGGTGGCCGCGTGTTCGGCGAGGCGGGTCTTTCCGGTGCCGCCGGGGCCGGTGAGGGTGACGAGGCGGGCGCGGGACAAGTCGGCGTGCAGGGACTCGAGTTCGGGCTCGCGGCCGACGAAGGAGGTGAGGCGCGGGCGGAGGTTGCCGCGGCGTTCGGCGGGGGCGGCGGGCGGGCTGGCGGGCGGGGTGGCGGGCCGGAGGAGTTCCGCGTGGAGGGCGGTCAGCTCCGGGCCGGGGTCGGCGCCGAGGCCTTCGGCGAGGTCGCGGCGGGTGCGGTCGTACGCGGCGAGGGCGTCGGCCGTGCGGCCCGCGGCGCGCAGGGCGCGCAACTGCTGGGCGCGCAGCCGTTCGTCGTACGGGTGGGCCGCGATCAGCGCCTCGATCTCCGGGAGGAGGGTGGCCGGGTCGGTGGTGGGGGTGCGGAGTTCGGCCTCGATGAGGTCGCGGAGCGCCGCGGCGTGCTGGGCCTCGGGGGCGGTGGCGTGGGCGGCGCGGGTGGCGGGGTCGGGGAGGTCCGCGAGGGCGGGGCCGCGCCAGAGGGCGAGGGCGGTGCGGAGGGTCTGGGCGGGCGGGTCGTGGGGTGGTGGGGGTGTTGAGGCGAGTGAGGGGGGTGAGGGGGGTGAGGCCGGAGTGGACAGGGCTTCGGCGGCCTGGCGGGCGAGGCGCTGGAACACGTACAGGTCTACGTCGTCCCGGGTGGCGCGGAGGCGGTAGCCGCCGGTGGGGTCGGACTGGACGGTGTCCTTGCCGCCGAGGGTGCGGCGCAGGCGGGAGACGAGGGCCTGCAGGGCGGCGGGGGCGTCGTGGGGCGGGGCGTCGCCCCAGACCTCGTCGACCAGGACCCGGACGGGGACGGCCGGGGCGCCGGCCCGCAGCGCGAGGGCGGCGAGGAGGGCGCGGAGGCGGGCGCCGCCGATGGGGAGGGGGGCGCCGGAATCGTCACGGGCTTCGGTGTTGCCGAGGATCAGGTACCGCACGGGGTCATTTTGCCTTGGGGGTGGGGGCGGGGCCGCTGCGCGGGGCTGTCCCCTACCCGCCCCTTCCCGAAACCGGGCTCCGCCCGGACCCGCGCCTCAAACGCCGGCGAGGCTGAAGTGGGCGCAGCAACGCGCGACCGTCGCCGCCAGGCAAAGCACCGCCCGGGCCAAACCAGGCCACCCGGGCGAATGCGGGCCCGCCGGAGGCCAAACCGGCCCGCACCCGGGCTCCACCCCGACCCGCGCCTCAAACACCGGCGAGGCTGAGATGGGCCCCCGTAACCAGGCCACCCCGGCCAAACCAGCCCGCCCGGCGATTGAGGGCCCGCCGGAGGCCGGGCCGGCCCGCATTCGCCCGGGCGGCACCGGGCGGGGGTGGGTTCAGGACAGGGCCGGGCGGCGGAGGGGGACGCCGGTGGGGACCGCGCGGCGGCGGGCGGACGAGGTGCCCGTCCAGCAGGTGCCCCGGCGGGACATCAGGCGGCGGAGCCAGAGTTCCACGGAGACCAGTTCGGCGAGGCCGTCCAGCGGGACCGGGTGGCCGTCGGCCGCGTCGATCAGGGCCTGTTGGATCACCCGGGCCTCGATCAGGCCCACGTCCGCGAGGAGCGGCGCGGTGAAGAGGGCGAGCAGCGTGTCGAGTGCGGCGCGCAGGCCGAGGCGGACCGCCGTCTCGTTGGCGGAGTGGGCGGGGGCGCCCCAGCCGGGCGGGAGTTCGCGTACGCCCGTACCCGCGAGGACGGTGCGCAGGATCGCCGCGCGGGCACCCGGCTGGACGCGCAGGGATTCGGGCAGGGCGCGGGCGGCGCGGACGACCTGGTTGTCGAGGAAGGGGGCGTGCAGGCGCTGGCTGCGGACCTCCACCGCCTGTTCGAAGACCCGGTGGTCGGCCGCGTGTCGGGCGAGGACGGAGCGGGCCCGGGCCTCGCCGGGGCGCAGCGAGAGCGGAGGGCGGCCCGCAGCGGCGGCGAGCCGGACGGAGACCTCGGCGAGGGCCTCGCCGGTCAGCCAGCTCGCGGCCGGGCCGGGCCGGCACCAGGTGAGCGCGGCGAGGGACGCGTCGAGCGGGGTGGCGGCGCCGACGGGCAGGCGGCCTTCGCGCAGCCGGGCCGCGGCGTCCTCCATGCCCGCGCGGTAGGGCGTACGGGCGAGGCGGCGGGCGGCGGAGTACACGGTCAGCGGGATGAGGAGGGACTGGCCCTGGAACTGGCCTTCGGCCCCCGCCGAGCGGGTCAGGGCGGCGACCGGGCGCAGCAGGTGGCGTCTGCGGCGGTCCATCAGGAGGTCGGCCAGCCGGGCGGGGTGCGCGTCGAGGACCTGGCGGGCGCCGTGGCCGACGAAGTGGTCGGCGCTGCCCGCGGCCAGTCGGCGCCGGTCGCGGGCGGCGAGGACGAGCGAGGGGCCGGGTTCGTCGGTGAGCGGGCCGTCGAGTTCGGCGTACGGGAGGGCTTCCTCGGCGGCGGCCACGACGACGTGGTGCAGGCGGGGGTTGGCGGCGATGGCGTGGGCGCGTTCGAGGTCGCCCTCGCGGCCCCGGGGGGTGGTGAGGTCGTTGAAGGTGACGGCGAGGAGGCGTTCCCCGGCGCCGGAGCCGTGGCCGAGGACGGTGCCGGGGGCACCGGGCAGCCCGGCGGCGAGGAGGGCGAGGGTGGCGGAGGCGCTGCCGCCGGAGAGGTCGGCGCCGACGCCCGGGGCCGGGGCGCCGCGGGCGGCACGGCGGTCGGCCGGTCCCATGCCGGGGACTGGTCCCGGGTCGTGGGGCAAGGTGTCGGGGGCATGGCGGGGCGCCGTGAGCCGGGCGCGCACCGCGTCGACGAGTGCTTCGCGCACGCCCTCGGTCGCGGCCTCGGCTTCCATCTCGGGCGCGGCGACGGCGAGGGAGGCGACGGGCTCGTACCCGGTGATCTCACGGGAGCCCTCGCGCAGGATGATCGCGTGCCCGGGCGGAATCCGGCGCACCCCCGCGTACGGTGTGCCGTCGCCCAGTGCCTCGGGGCTGTCGGGGCAGGCCAGCAGGGCCGCGAGGTGGCCGATGTCGAGCTGGGCCTCGATCAGGTCGGCGAGCGGGAGGGCCGCGGTGGCGTACGCCGTTCCGCCCGCCCAGGGGGTGTAGAAGACGGGCCGGGCGCCCGCGAGGTCGCCGACGACGGTGATCCGCCGGCCGGCCTGCACGACGGCGGTGTAGCTGCCGGACCACTGCGTGAGGTGGCGCAGGGCCCCGCCGCGGGCGGCGAACAGGGCGCGGCGCAGAGCGGCGTCGTCGGCCCCGCAGCAGCCGAGGACGGCGAGCCGGGTGAAGGGGTCGGCGGGGTCGGCGGTGACGGTGCGGATCTCGTCGGGGCGCCAGTCGCCGACGGCCCACAGCGGGTCGGGGTCGCCCCACAGGAGCTGGGCGCCGACGGGGTGGAGGGTGCGTTCCGTGTAGGCGTCGGGCTCGCCGTAGGCGCCGTACGCGCCCTGTTCGGGGTACGCGCCACCGTCGAAGCCGGTCGATCCGTAGGGGGGTGGTGAGGCGTACGAGGCGCGGGGGGCGTCCGCGAGGCCGCCGCGCAGCCCGTCCGACGGGGCGCCGACGCGTCCGGCCGTGCCGAAGCTTGCGGCGATACTGCTCCAGCCCACCAACCACCGCATAGCCGTCTCCCCAGCCTGTGGGCACGTGACCGGGGCCGGACGGCCGGACGGCGGGACCCCGGGTGGCTCGGGTCCATGCTGCCACGAGACAGGCGTGCGAGAGTGGTTAAGGGGGGCGCACATGCAAACGAACACGCCCCGCACACGCGGTATTTGGCGTTCCGTTCCCACCGCCCCATAGGTCGGTTTCGGCCATTCTTCAGCCGTACTGAGTGCCCTGGCGCGGGCGCGGTCCGGGAGGCGGCGTCCGCCCCCCGGACCGTACCGCCACCCGCGGGGATTGAGGCGGCGGCGTCCCCCGGCCCGCCGGATCCACGCGTCGGGCCGACCCACGCACCGCACATCGAATCGCCGGGCCCCGGGGGGAGCCAGAGCGCACGGGTGGGCGCACGGCCACACGGACGGAGCACGCACTGACACGTGCGCCCCGGGTGCGACCCCGGCCACGACTGTGCGTACGGACAACAATCTCGCCATCCGGAAGGCGGGGCCTTAACGCTTGGGATGCGGCGAACTACGCTGGGTTTACGTTGCCGGGCGCCTATGCCCCGATGACGGTCTGCGTTCCACGTGTGTGACGAGGGGTGGCGCATGTCCAGGGAGCTCCGTGAGCCGAACGAGAAGCTCGGCGCCGTCCTCGCCCTCGCGGGCATCAGCAACGCGGGGCTGGCCCGGCGGGTCAACGACCTCGGAGCGCAGCGCGGACTGACGCTTCGGTACGACAAGACCTCGGTCGCCCGGTGGGTGTCCAAGGGGATGGTGCCGCAGGGGGCGGCTCCGCACCTCATCGCCGCCGCCATCGGCGCCAAGCTGGGGCGGCCGGTGCCGCTGCACGAGATCGGGCTGGCGGACGCGGACCCCGCGCCCGAGGTCGGTCTCGCCTTCCCCCGCGATGTCGGGGCGGCGGTGCGCTCGGCCACCGATCTCTACCGGCTGGACCTCGCGGGGCGGCGCGGGGGCGGTGGGATCTGGCAGTCCCTGGCCGGTTCCTTCTCCGTGGCGGCGTACGCGACGCCCGCGTCGCGCTGGCTGATATCTCCGGCGGACGGCTCGGTCGCGCGCGAGGCCACTGCTCCGGGCCCCCTTCTCTCGGGCGGCGGCGGTACGACGGCCGGCGGTACGACGGCCGGCGGTACGGGCGGTGCGGGAAGTACGGGAAGTACGACGAGTGGCGGTACGGGCGGTACTGCGGGCGGTGGTAAGGGCGGTACGACGGGCGGGGTTTCGAGCGGCCCGGCGGCACCGGCCGCAGCGCCGCCGACCTCCTTTGTGCCCGCGCAGTCCGGCCCCGAAACGCCCCGCGCGGCCGGTCAGTCCCCCGCCGTGGTCCTCCCGGATCCCTCACCGCAGCGGGTCGGCCACAGCGATGTGACCAAGCTGCGCGAGGCGGCCGAGGACGCGCGCCGCTGGGACTCCAAGTACGGCGGCGGGGACTGGCGTTCCTCGATGGTCCCGGAGTGCCTGCGGGTGGACGCGGCGCCGCTGCTGCTGGGCTCCTACACCGACGAGGTGGGCCGGGCGCTGTTCGGGGCGACCGCCGAACTGACCCGGCTCGCCGGGTGGATGGCCTTCGACACCGGCCAGCAGGAGGCCGCCCAGCGCTACTACATCCAGGCGCTGCGCCTCGCCCGGGCGGCCGCCGACGTGCCGCTCGGCGGGTACGTCCTGGCCTCGATGTCCCTCCAGGCCACCTACCGGGACTTCCCGGACGAGGGCGTGGACCTCGCGCAGGCCGCCGTCGAGCGCAACCGGGGGCTCGCCACGTCCCGCACCATGAGCTTCTTCCGGCTGGTGGAGGCGCGGGCACACGCGAAGTCGGGCGATCCGGTGGCCGCGGGGGCCGCGCTGCGGGCGGCGGAGGGCTGGCTGGAGCGGGCGCGGGACGGGGACCCGGATCCGACCTGGCTGGGTTTCTACTCGTACGACCGTTTCGCAGCGGATGCGGCGGAATGCTACCGGGACCTCAAACTGCCCCGGCAGGTCCGGCGGTTCACCGAACAGGCACTGTCCCGCCCCACCGAGGAGTACGTCCGCTCGCACGGGCTGCGCCTGGTGGTGAGCGCGGTCGCGGAGCTGGAGTCCGGCAATCTCGACGCGGCCTGCGCGGCGGGCACCCGGGCGGTGGAGGTCGCGGGGCGGATCTCCTCGGCGCGGACCACGGAGTACGTACGGGACCTGCTGCACCGGCTGGAACCGTACGGCGACGAACCGCGCGTCGCCGAGCTGCGCGAGCGGGCGCGGCCGCTGCTGGTCACGCCCGCGTAGGGGGGCCTGCCGGGCGGGCGGGCGCGGACCGGTGGGCCGGTGGGGCGGGGTGGCCCGTGTGCCGGTGGCCCTGTGCCGGGGTGGCCCTGTGCCGGGGTGGCCCTGTGCCGGGGTGGTCGGCGTGGCCGCGTTGTCAGTGGCGGGGTGCAGGATGCAGGGGTGGGAGGTGACGGCGGCGTGGAATGCGACGTGCTGGTGATCGGCGGCGGGATCGTCGGCCTGTCGGCGGCTCATGCCCTGGCGCGGCTCGCTCCCGGTACGCGGGTGGTGGTGCTGGAGGAGGAGGCGGGGCCCGGCGGGCGGCGGAGCGGGATCGTCCACAGCGGGATCCAGGCGCGGCCCGGATCGGCGAGGGCGCGCTTCGCGGTGCGGGGCGCGGCCGAGATGGTGAAGTTCTGCGCGGAGCACGGCATACCGCACGAGGTGACCGGGGAGCTGATCCTCCCCACCGGGCGGGCGGAGCTGCCGCGGCTGCACGCGCTGGCCCAGCGGGGCCGTCGGCACGGGATCCCGGTGCGGGAGCTGGGTCCGGCGCAGATCAGGGAGTACGAGCCGGAGGTGCGGGCGCCGGCCGCGGTCCGGGTCGGGAGCACGGCGATCGTGGACGAGGGGCGGGTGGCGGCGCAGCTCGTGCGGTCGTCGGGGGCGGAGGTCCGGTACGGGGTGCGGGTGGAGCGGATCGGGGGGCGGGCGGGGGGCTTCGGGTCCGGGGCCGGGTCCGGGTCCGGCTTCGGGTCCGGCTTCGGGTCCGGGGCCTGTGAGGTGCGGGTCGCCTCCGGCGAGGTGCTGCGGGCGAAGGTGCTGGTGCGGTGCGCCGGGGGGCGGGGTGTGCCGGGTCCGGGTCAGGTCTACCGGCTGGCGCGGCCGTCGCTGGTGCGGGGGGTGGTGCGGGTGGCTCCGCCGGGGGTGGGAGAAGCGGTGCACGGGGTGTGCCTGATCCGGGGGGTCGACGGGGTCGTGCATGTCGGGGGTGGGATGCGGCGGCCGTTGTCGGAGCCGGCGTTCGTGGAGGCGGTGCGGGGGGTGCTGCCGGGGGTGTCGGGGGCGGATCTTGTGCCGGTGCCGGGGGCGGGCGGTGGCGGGGACGGGGACGGTGCCGGGGACGGGGACGGGGTGCATGGGGATGACCTCCAGGTCCGGGAGACGGAGGGGGTGGTGCATGTGCTGAACCTGCCGTCCGAGGGGGCGGGGGTGGCGTTGCCGGTGGGGGGTGAGGTGGCGCGGCGGGCCTTGCGGATGCTTCGCGGCTGACCGGTTCCCTTGCCCCTGGCGGCGCCTCAAACGCCGGCGGGGCTGATTTTGGCGCGGCTTCGAACGCCGTCCGGGCTGGAGTTGACCGGGCCGGGCCGCGGCTCCGGCGGGCTGGATGCGGCCGGGGCTCCGGCCCGGAGCAGAGGTGACCAGAACCCGCACCCTCGGCGGCGCCAGCCCTGCCTCCGGCGGCGCCTCAAACGCCGGCGGGGCTGATGTGGCGCGGCCCCGAATGCCCGTCGGCATGGATTTGGCAGGGCCCGGGTGCCTCGGGCGGTGGCGAGGGCGCGTGGGGGCGGGGGTTTGGGGCGGGGCGGCGGGGAGTCGGGGTCGTAGAATCTGGGGATTGTGTCTGAGTCATTGAATCCGCAGCCCGGTAACCCCGACGCCCCCGAAGGGGCGGCTTCCTATGTCCCGCCGCGCTGGCGTACGGAGCCCCGCTTTCCCGACGGGCCCGCGCCCGACCCGGCGGGGTCGCACCACGAGCGCCGGATCCGGAGCTTCCAGCCGCGCCGCAGCCGGGTGACCACCGGGCAGGGCGAGGCGCTGCGCCGGAAGTGGTCGACCTGGGGCCTGGACATCGACGGACACCACGTCATCGACCTCGACAAGCTCTTCGACGGCCGCCCCGTCGTCCTGGAGATCGGCTTCGGCATGGGCGAGGCCACCGCGCAGATGGCCGCCGCCGACCCGGACACCGGGATCCTGGCCGCCGACGTGCACACCCCGGGCCAGGGCAACCTGCTCGCGCTCGCCGAGCGGAACGGCCTCGACAACATCCGCGTCGCCAACGGCGACGCGATCATCCTGCTGCGCGAGATGCTGGCCCCCGACTCCCTCGCCGGGCTGCGCGTGTACTTCCCGGACCCGTGGCCCAAGGCCCGGCACCACAAGCGGCGGCTGATCCAGCCCGAGTTCCTCGACCTGGCCGCGACCCGGCTGGCCCCCGGGGCCGTACTGCACTGTGCGACCGACTGGGAGCCGTACGCCGAGCAGATGCTCGAAGTCCTCGGCGCGCACCCCCGGTTCGAGAACACCCAGGCGGACGGCGGCTACGCGCCGCGCCCCGACTTCCGGCCGCTGACCCGGTTCGAGGGCCAGGGCCTCGACAAGGGGCACGTCGTACACGATCTGCTGTTCCGCCGTACCCCGTAACGGGGACAACCCACAACGTCACTGCGCGTGTCGGACCCGCTCGCTAGGGTGAAGACGTGTTCCGAGCGCTCCCCGGTGTGCTCGCACGTCCGTCGGGCGCGGTCCGCATGTGCGTGCTCGTCGCCCTGCTCTCCTGCCTGGCCCTGTCCGGCGTGGCGATCCTGGAGCTGGTGCGGGAACAGACCGGTACCGCGGGGTTCTTCGTCGGTCTCGGCCTGGCCCTGCTGCCGGTGGCCCCGCTCATGGCGGCGTTCCGCTGGCCGGGCCGGGCCGCGCCGCTGCCCTGGTCCCGGCTGCTGTTCTGCGCCGGGTGGGGGGCGTGCACGGCGGCCCTGATCGCCATAGTGGCCAACAACTTCGCGACCGAGTGGATAGCCTCGGCCGCCGCCGATCCCTCCGCCGCCGACCGGCTCGGCTCGGTGGCGATCGCTCCCGTCGTCGAGGAGAGCGCGAAGGCCGCCGCCCTGCTGCTGGTGTTCACCTTCCGGCGACGGCATTTCACCGGCCCCGCGGACGGCCTGGCCATCGCCGGGTTCACCGCCACCGGCTTCGCCTTCACCGAGAACATCCTCTACCTCGGCAACGCCTTCGGCGAGGACCTGGACTCCGGGACCAGCGTGCTCGACTCCATGACCGCGGCCACCTTCTTCGTCCGGATCATGCTGTCCCCCTTCGCCCACCCGCTGTTCACCGCGCTCACCGGGCTCGGCCTGGGCGTGGCCGCGCGCAGCACCCGGCGCCCGGTCCGGATCGGGCTGCCGCTGCTGGGCCTGGCCCTCGCCATGGGCGCGCACGCGCTGTGGAACAGCTCGTCCGAGCTGGGGGCGTACGGCTTCTACGCCGTCTACGGCTGTGTGATGGTCCCGGCCTTCGTCGCGCTGGTGTGGCTGGCGGTCCGGATCCGGCGCGGTCAACTGCGTACGGTCGCCCGCGAGCTGAGGGTGTACGCGGCGGCGGGCTGGCTCGGCCCGGCGGAGGTGCCGGCGCTCGCGTCGGTGCCGGCCAGGTCGCTGGCCCGCGCGCTGGCACGGCGTACGGGCGGGCGTCCGGCGGCCCGCGTGGTCGCCGGCTACACGGCGGACGCGGCGGCCCTCGCCCTGCTGCGCGAGGAGGTCCGCACCTGCGGTCCGCGCCTCGCGGTGGACTTCCCGGTCCGGGAGCGGGAGCTGCTGGAGCGCATGTGGCGGGACCGGGCGGCCGCGGGCCCGGCGCTGGCCCGCGCCGCCGTCATGGAGGAGCTGTACGCGGCGCCCCCGCGGGTGCCCGCGACGGCCGCGGGATGGCTGCCGGTCCAGGAGCCGCCCCGGGTTCCGGTCCAGGGACCGGCGCCGGTGTCCGTGCCCGTACCGGTGCCTAGACGCTCAGGCCCTTGTCCTGGAGCCAGGACAGCGGGTCCTGCGTCGCTCCGTCGGTACGTACTTCCAGGTGGAGGTGGGGTCCGGTGACGTTGCCCGTGGCTCCGACCCGGCCGATCGTCTCGCCGGTGGAGACCGTGCCGGAGGTCTGCGACATCGAGGACAGGTGGCAGTACCAGACCTGCGTACCGTCCGGGAGCTGCAGCACGATCCGGTAGCCGTACGAGCCGGACCAGCCCGCGGAGATGATCGTCCCGCCGTGCACCGCCTTGACCGGGGTGCCGGTGGGGGCGGCGAAGTCCAGGCCCGTGTGCATCCCGGAGGACCACATGGAACCGGCGTCGCCGTAGTGGGAGGTGAGGGTGTACGCCGAGGTGGGCAGGGCGTAGCCGCCGGCCGTGGAGGGCGCGGAAGCGGACGGGCCCGAGGAACCGGAGGACGCCCGGCCCGCGCCGGGTGCCTGCTGCTGAGCGGCGGCCTGGGCCTGGGCCTGGGCCTTCGCCTGTTCCTGGGCCTGCGCCTGGGCCTTGGCTTCCGCCTCGGCCTCGGCGCGGGCGGCCTCGTCGGCGGCGGCCTGCTTCTGCCGGGCCTCCTCGGCGGCGGCCTGCTGCGCGGCCCGCTCGGCCTCCGCCGTGGCCGCCGCGGCGGCGGCGTCCTGCTGGGACTCGGCCTGCTGGAGGATCCGGTGGCGCAGCACCTCGCCCGCGTCGAAGCCGACGGCCCGCTGCCCCTGCCCGGCGTCCTCCGCCCGACCAGGGCCGTAGCCGTCGGTCCCGTTCCCGCCCTGGTGGTGGTCCTGGCTCTGGACGATCCCGTGCTCGGATCCGTCCGCGCCCCGCTCCGGAGCGTCGTCCCCGCCGAGGGAGCCCAGCGACGGGATGCTGATGGCGACCTGCGGGCGGTCCTGCGCGGTGGCGATGCCGCCGGCTCCGACGGCCGCGATGACGCCGACCCCGAGCACGGTGGAGCTGCGGGCCAGTCCGCCGCGCTGGCGCGCCACGCGGTGCTTGCCGCGCACCGCGCGGGCCGAGTCCTCGGTCGGGTTCCACTCACCCCAGGCACCGGCGGTGGGGGACTCCTGGACGTCGACACCGTCGGGGGCAGGCAGATGGGACGGCACCGGGGCACACTCCTCGAAATCCGCGCGCACGCGCACCGCCGTCTCTTGCGACGGGTGTGGCGACCGCGCTGCGTTATCGAACGGTAATAGACACCGGGGAGTGATTCCAAGCTGTTGCGATTGATCGTTCACACCAATCAGCCACCGGACGACCGGCTTTGGCCTGGACTTTTACCTCTCAATGGGCCTTAACCTGCACAGAAGGGCGCGTTGATCCACGCAACTCCAGCCACACCCCGTTCATGATGGCCCGTCAATTCGCTTGCGGAACGCGCCCTTTCGCACACGGAACGTGACGCGGGAGCTCGGGACGCGGCACGCGGGCCGCGGTCACGCGTCGTCGCGCGGCACCACCGGTACGGTCCGCCGCCGCGCGGGCTGCCGCTCTCCCGGCCGGGCGACGCCCAGCAGCGCCATGTCGTCCGTCGCCCCGCCCCCGGTGTGCCGGCGCACGTCCGTGATGAGCGCGTCCAGCACCTCCTCCGGCCCCGGAAAGATCCGCCCCCGCAGCCGGGCCGGAGCGTCGTAGAACTCCCCCGCGCCGTCCCGCGCTTCGCTCAGCCCGTCGGTGTACAGCAGCAGGGTCGCGCCCGCCGGAAAGTCCCACTCGTCGGCCCGGTCCGGCCAGCTGCCCAGCTCTCCCATCCCCAGGGGCAGCGCCGGCTCTCCCGGGGACAGCACCTCCAGGGATCCGTCCGGACCCAGCAGCAGCGGCTCCGGATGCCCCCGGTTCACGATCCGCAGGCCCCCGGTCCCCCGCGGGATCTCGGCCAGCACGCAGGTGGTGAACCCCTCGACCGCGTCCAGACTGTCGCGCCGCACGCCCTCCCGGGCCAGCGCCCGCTCCAGGCGCCGGGCCACCCCCTCCAGGGCCGGCTCCTGTTCCGCCGCCTCCCGGAAGGCCCCGAGGACCACCGCCACCGCCTCCACCGCGCCCAGCCCCTTGCCCCGTACGTCGCCCACGGCCAGCCGTACGCCGTACGGGGTGTCCTGGACGGCGTACAGGTCGCCGCCGATGAACGCGTCGGCCTCCGCCGCCTCGTAGCGGGCGGCGATGTGCAGCCCCCCGATCCGGTCGGCGGGCGTGGGCAGCACCGCGCGCTGCGCCGCCTCGGCGATCCCGCGCGCGGAGGCGAGCTGGGCGCCGCTGCGCCGGACCACCCGGTTGATGAGGAGGGCCAGGCCGGAGACGGTCAGGACGGTGACCAGCTCGGTGAGGGCCTCGCCGTTCCAGGTGGTGCCGTTGTAGAGGTGCAGCGCGACCACCGCGAGCGAGGCGAGGGCGCCGGTGAGGGCGGTCGTACCGAGGGCGAAGAACGGCGCGGCGACCAGCGGCGCGGCCGAGAAGAAGGGCGAGCCGGTGTAGCTGGGCGGGGTGACGACGTCGAAGACCAGGCCGAGGAGGACCAGGACCGCCGGGAGCACCCGGATGAAACGCCGGGCCAGCCGGTTCCCGCCGTTGGCGGCCGCGCCGTTGGCGCCGCCCTGCTGCCCCAGCCCCTCCAAGGTGTTCTCCTGCCAGGTCCCTCACGCGGGTACGGGCCGCTGCCGCATCGCCCCCTCAAGGGTGTGGGGTGCGGGGCCCGGGGGCGAACCGGCCGGTACCGATCGGGTGAACCACCCACGGACGACCGGATCGGCCACGGAAACGACGAAGGCCCGGATCCGTGAGGATCCGGGCCTTCGTCATTGCCCCTGAGGGCTTGAGTAGCGGGGGCAGGATTTGAACCTACGACCTCTGGGTTATGAGCCCAGCGAGCTACCGAGCTGCTCCACCCCGCGTCGGTAAACCCAACTCTACGCCATCCGGGGAGGACCTCCGACCAATTACCGCGGGGGCCCGGACGCAGCCGTCACAACCTGGCCAGGAACCCGGTCAGATTGCCCACCATCCGCTCGATCTGCTCGTCGACGGTGAGGCTCTCCTCGAAGCGGCCGCCCGGCTCCGGCAGCTTCTTGCCCCGCACGTAGAGCGAGCAGGCCAGGTCGGTGCACATGTAGAGGCCGAGTGAGTTCCCCTCGCGGCCGTCCTTGCCGCGCTTGCGGGCGGTCATCAGCGAGACCCCGCTCCCTGGGTGGAGGGTCAGGCACAGGCTGCACATGCTGCGGTGCAGCGCCCCGCGCTTGACGGACGGGAAGCGCAGCGTCACGCCCACCGGGCCGGAGCCGTCGGCTCCGCCGGTCACCAGATAGCTGCGGTCGGGTGCGGACAGGTCGCGCCAGCCGAGGAAGTCGAGGTCTTCCCACGGGCGGGTGGCGAGGTCCCGGGGCAGCGGGATGCGGGCTGCCTCACCCTTGGAGCAGTTCACGAACGAGCCCCGGATGTCCTTCTCGGTCAGTGCCTTCATGGGACCCACGCTAGGGTTCCTAGACACCCTAGGCAAATGATTAACACTTATCGGAAGTACGTATCCGATGTACGGGCCCTACCCAAGGAGCCGGACCGTTGCCCCGAGCAGGCCTCACCCCCGACCGCATCATCGAAGCGGCGGCCGACCTCGCGGACTCCGCGGGCCTCGACCAGGTCACGGTCTCCGCCCTCGCCCGCGGCTTCGGCGTCAAGGACGCCAGCCTCTACTCCCACATCCGCGGCCTCGACGACCTGCGCACGCGCCTCGCCGTGCGCTCGGCCGCCGCGTTCGCCGACCGGCTCGGGGAGGCGCTCGCCGGCCGCTCCGGCGAGCAGGCCCTGACCGCCTTCGCCGACGCCTACCGCGCCTACGCCCTCGAACACCCCGGCGGGTACGCCGCCACCCAGCTGCGCCTGCCGCCCGAGGTGGTCGCCGCCTCGCCCGGGCACCTGCGGATGATCGAGCTCACCACCTCGATGCTGCACGCCTACGCGCTGCCCGAACCCGACCGCACCGACGCGGTCCGGCTGTTGCGCAGCACCTTCCACGGCTTCGCCGCTCTGGAGGCCACCGGCTCCTTCGCCCACCCGCGCGCCGTCCGGGAGTCCTGGGCCCGGATCACGGCGGCCCTGCACACCCTCCTGGTCAACTGGCCGCGTACGCAGCCCGGCGCGCCGGGGTCCGCCCGTACGCCGGCACCCTGACCGGGTGGCCCCCCGCACCCACCGCCCGGGCGGTGGGGCCCGAACTCGCCACCGCCGCCCGGACGTCGGCGAACACCCGCGAACCTGGCGGGAAACCGCCGAAGCCACTCCGGGCGATACCCGATCGGCCTCGCGCCCCTCTCCGGCTATGCTCTGGGGTGAGCACTGCGAGGGCCATTAGCTCAATTGGCAGAGCAGCGGACTTTTAATCCGTTGGTTGTCGGTTCGAGTCCGACATGGCCTACGGCTCGCGGGCCGGGGGCAACCCCTCCGGCCCACCACTGAGCGCCCCACCCGGCTTCGTCCGGGTGGGGCGCTCAGTCGTTTCCGGCCGGTCGGACGCGGGTGGCGCGCTAGGGGGCGGTCATGGATGTCGGGATGTCGGTGCGGGCGGCTCGGTGGGCGGGCCAGAGGGAGGCGAGGAGGGCGCCCGTCAGGGCGATCAGCACGCCGAGGGCCAGTCGGCCCCAGGGGAGGACCAGCGTGTAGCCCGCGACGCTCTCCTGGAGGGTGCGGCCCAGGGCCCAGCCGAGGAAGACGCCGAGGACGGTGCCGACCACCGCGCCGAGCGCACCGAGGATCAATGCCTCCAGACGGATCATCCGGGTCACCCCGGTGCGGTCCACGCCGAGGGCGCGCAAGGTGCCGATCTCCCCGCGGCGTTCGAGTACGGACATGGCGAGGGTGTTCGCGATGCCCAGCGCGGCGATCGTCAGGGCCATGCTCAACAGGGCGTAGAAGACGTTGAGCTGGTCGCCGATGCCGCCGCTGTCCCGGGCGCGCAGGGCCTCCTCGTCGAGGACGGCCAGGGCGGGGTTGTCGCCGAGGGCGTGGGTGACCTTGCCGAGGGCGGCCCGGCCGGGGCCGCCGTCCATGGCCAGGAGGATGCCGTCGGTGTGCGGGGCGGGGTCGTGGCGGGCGACGAGGGAGTCCGGTGCGGTGACGCTGGGCAGCAGGTTGCTCTGCTCGTCCGCCCGGTAGACGGCGCCGATGGTCACGGTGGTGGCGGTGGTGACGGCGCCGCTCGGGCCGTCCTGGCGTTGCAGGGGCAGCCTCTGGCCGACGTGCCAACCGGCCTTCCGCGCCTTGTGGTCGGCGACGGCGATCTGCCCCTCGGCCAGGCGGTCGAGGGAGCCCTCGAGCACGTCGTACCGCAGCAGCCGCCCGATGGTGGCGGGGTCGACGCCGGTCAGTACGGAGGGGGCGCCGCCCAGCCGGTACCCGGTCGACTGGTTGAGCGGGCTGAACGCGAGGCCCGGCACCTTCTTCAGGGGTTCCGCGGTGGCGGGGGTCATCCGCATGCCGCCCTCGGCGGGCTGCACCAGGTAGTCGGCGGTGAGGTCGTGGGTGGTCGCGCGGTCGAGGTACCGGGCGGCGGAGGCCCCGAGGACGGACAGGCCCGAGGCGAGGGTGAGCGCGATGGCGAGCGCGGCGGCGGTGGCGCCCGTACGCCGCGGATCGCGCACGGTGTTCCGGGCGGCGAGATCCCCGTACACCGGCTGGAGGCGGGTGAGCGGCGGCCGGAGCAGGGCGACGAACGGCCGGGACAGCAGCGGGACGAGGACGATCGCCCCGGTCAGGGTGAGGGCCGCACCGGCGCCGATGACGGTACGGGCGTCCTTCCCCGTGGTCAGGGCCCCGTACACCACGGCGGCGGCGCCGCAGAGGAGCAGAACGGCGCCGAGGCCGCTGCGCGGGGAACGGGCGCGCGCGGGCGCCGCGGGCTCGGCCGCGCTCAGCGCGGCGACGGGCGGGATGGCCATGGCCCGGCGGATCGGCAGCCACCCGGCGGCCATCGGCAGGGCGGTGCCGACCAGCAGGGACGTGAGCACGGTGGCCGGGGTCAGGACGAGCGGGGCGGCCGGGGCGTCGGCGGTGGCGAAGGCGCGCTGGAGCAGGGCGGCGACCCCGGTGCCGAGGGCGAGGCCCGCCGCGGAGGCGACCGCGCCGACCAGCAGGGTCTCGGTGAGCAGCATGCGGCGCACCTGCCCGCGCGAGGCGCCGACGGCCCGCATCAGGGCCAGCTCCCTGGTGCGCCGGGCGACCAGCATGGTGAAGGTGTTGGAGATGAGGAAGGCGGCGACGAAGAGGGAGACCGCGGCGAACCCGAGCAGGATCTGGCTCATGGTGTCGCTGTCGCTGGTGGCGAGGTTCGTCTGGATCCGGGCGAGCTGGGCCCCGGTGGCGGCTCCGGCTCCCGGGGGCAGCGCCGCCTCGACCCGGCCGAGGAGCTGCTGGACGTCGGTACCGGGCGCGGCCGTCAGCTCGATGTCCGCGTACTCGCCCGGCCGGCCGAACAGCCGCTGGGCGGTGGCGTCGGTGAGCAGCGTCAGGGTGCCCGCCCCGGCCCGCGTGGTGCCCTGGGTCCGGAAGATCCCGCTGAGGGTGTAGGTGGCGGCGCCCGTGTCCGTACCGACGCGCACGCTGTCACCCACGCGGAAGCCGCCCCGGGCGGCGGTGGTCTCGTCGAGGGCGATCGCGCCGTCGCGGGCCGGTCCGGAGCCCTGGGTGAAGCGGTAGGCGGGGTCCGTACCGCCCGCCCCCGGCGCGAAGTTGGCGCCGCGGGGGGACGACTGGCCCCGCGCGATCAGGCGGCCGTCGTGGTCGGCGACCGCGGCGAAGCCGCCGGCCCGGCCCGTGGCGGCGGCGACGCCGGGGACCTTGGCCAGGGCGCTCACGGTGGCGGCGTCGAGGGTGGCCGGGGGCCCGCCGGTTGCGGGGGACCGCTCGGTGAAGACGCTGACGGCGATGCGCTCGTAGCCGCCGGCGACCCGGTCGGTGGCGGCCCGGCTCAGGCTGTCGCCGTAGACGAGGCTGCCGGTGATGAAGGTGACGCCGAGGAGGACCGCGAAGGCGGTCATCAACAGGCGTGCCTTGTACGCGAACACGTTGCGCAGGGCGGTACGGAACATGGGGTGCGGGTCCTGGGAGAGGCGGGCTCTGGAGCGAGCGGGCGGCTGGTGGGCTGCTGATGCGGTGGGGGCGGCGCGTCCCCGCCGGGAGAGCGGCGCGTACCGCCGGGAGAGCGGCGCGCGGGCGCGTCAGCTGGTGCGCGAGCGCGCGTCGAACTCCTTCATCCGGTCCAGCACCCGCTCCGGGGTGGGCCGCGTCATCTCGTCCACCAGACGGCCGTCGGCCAGGAAGACCACGCGGTCGGCGTAGCCCGCGGCGATGGGGTCGTGGGTGACCATGACGACGGTCTGACCCAGCTCGCGCACCGAATCGCGCAGGAAGCCGAGGACCTCGGCCCCGGCGCGGGAGTCGAGGTTGCCGGTGGGCTCGTCGCCGAAGACGATCGCGGGGCGGGAGACCAGGGCCCGGGCCACCGCGACGCGCTGCTGCTGCCCGCCGGAGAGTTGTCCGGGGCGGTGGCCGAGCCGCTGGGAGAGGCCGACCATGGAGACCACGCGGTCCAGCCACTGCCGGTCGGGCCGACGGCCGGCGACGGTCAGCGGCAGCGTGATGTTCTCCAGCGCGGTCAGCGTCGGCAGCAGGTTGAACGCCTGGAAGATGAAGCCGATCCGGTCGCGGCGCAGCTGGGTGAGCTGGCGGTCGTTCAGCGCGGCCAGCTCGGTGGTGCCGATGCGGACGGACCCCGACGTGAACGAGTCGAGCCCGGCCGCGCAGTGCATCAGGGTGGACTTGCCGCAGCCGGAGGGGCCCATGATCGCGGTGAACTCCCCCTCCCGGAAGGAGACGCTGACCCGGTCCAGAGCGACGACGCGGGTGTCCCCGCTGCCGTAGACCTTCGACAGGCCGGTGGTGGCGGCCGCGGTCCCGGTCGTGGCGTGCGGCACGTACGGGGCAAGGGGGTCGGCGGTCACGGGGACTCCTCTTCGGGTGCGGAAGGTGCACTCCGAAGGGTGTCCGGGGAACGTATCGGTGCCTGGGCCACCGTGTATCAGCGGGCGCTCCGCTGTGCGGCGGTTGTGCAGGGGCCCGGGTGAAAGCCGCCGGTACGTCGCCAGGCGGCGAGGCGGCCAGGCGGCCAGGCGGCCAGGCGGCCGGGCGGCCGGGCGGCCGGGCGGTCAGTCCGGCAGCCGCAGCGTGGCGACCGCGCCGCCGTCCGGGGCGTTGTCCAGCCGCAGCTCGGCGCCGAGGACCCGGGCCTGGCCCAGGGCGATGGTCAGGCCCAGGCCGTGGCCCGTGCCGCGCTCGGCCGCTCCGGTGTGGAAGCGCCGGGGGCCGCCCAGCAGCAGGTCCCGGGGGAAGCCGGGGCCGTGGTCGCGCACGATGACCGTACGGGCCCGCGCGTCGACGGTGACCCGGACCGGCGCGCGCCCGTGCCGATGGGCGTTGACGACGAGGTTGCCGACGATCCGTTCGAGGCGGCGCGGGTCGGTCTCCACGACCGGCGCGCTCTCCTCCCGCGTCCCGTCGTCGGCAGCGCCGGCTTCGGATCCGGCTTCGGATCCGGCTTCGGATCCGGCTTCGGCGACGGCTTCAGCGGCGGCGGTCGCGTCCGTGACCTCCGTGCCGTCGAGGCCCGTACGCGCCACCGCCTCGGCGACGACCGCGGCGAGCGGCACCCGGGCGCGGACCGGCTGCTCGGCCCCGGCGTCCAGCCGGGAGATCTCCAGCAGGTCCTCGACCAGCGCGCGCAGGTCCCGCACCCGGGCCCGGAGCAGGTCCTCCGTCTCCCCGGGCGCGAGCAGGTCGGCGGCGGCCAGCAGACCGCCGACCGGGGTGCGCAGCTCATGGGCCACGTCCGCGGTGAACTGCCGCTCGGCGCGCAGCCGTCGGCTGAGGCTGTCCGCCATCAGGTCGACGGTGGCGGCGATGTCGGACACCTCGTCACGGCCCTTGGTGGGGCCGGTACGGGCGTCCAGGTCCCCGGCGGAGATCCGGCCCGCGGTCTCGGAGACGCGCCGGAGCCGGCGGCCGAGCAGCCCGGCGCCGTAGAACGCCAGGGGCGTGGCCGCCGCGAGGGCGATCAGCGAGGCCACCGCCATGGTCACGTCGAGCCGGTACAGGTCGTGGAACTCGGCGTAGATGGTGACCTGGACGGCCAGCACCGGGCTGCCGGGGCCGGCGACCCGCTGGGCGCCCCAGACGGTCGGGTCCATGCTGCCGGGGACGTTCCCGCCGTACGAGGTGTGCCGGTCGCCGTCGGCCGGGTCGCGCAGGGCGTAGGGCAGCTCGGGCGGATCCAGCCGGGCGCCGCCGGTGAGGGTTCCGGTGCGCCGGTAGACGTCCATGGCCTCGTACACGCCGTTGAAGGCCTCCCGTTCGGCCCGGTAGCGGATCTCGTGCGCGGTCCACACGTGCACCAGCACGCCCACCGCCGCCGCGACCAGGCACGCCGTGGCGGCGGCCAGTCCGGCGATCTTCCAGCGCAGGGGCACCACCGCCCTCAACGCCTGAACTTGTAGCCGAAACCGCGGACCGTCTCGATCCGGTCCCGGCCCAGCTTGCCGCGCAGCCGCTGCACGCACAGGTCCACGACCCGGCTGTCGCCGTCCCAGCCGTAGTCCCACACCTCCCGCAGCAGGGTGTGCCGCTCCAGCACGATGCCGGGGTGCGCGGCGAACTGCAGCAGCAGCTTCAGCTCGGTCGGGGTGAGGGCCACCGGACTGCCGCGGAGGGACACTTCCAGGCCGCCGGTGTCGATGGTGAGGTCCCCGAAGACCAGCAGCTCCGGCTCGGCGGGGGGCGGTGCGTCGCCGGCGCCGCGCCCGGGGGCCGGAGCGGGCGCGTACCTCGCCCGCCGCAGGAGCGACCGGATGCGGGCGACGAGGACGAAGGTGTCCACGGGCTTGACCACGTAGTCGTCGGCCCCGGCTTCCAGACCGGCGACGACGTCGAGCCCGTCACCGCGCGCGGACATCATCAGCACGGGCACCAGGCTGGTCTCCCGGACCCTGCGGCACAGGCCGATCCCGTCCAGGCCGGGCAGCATCACGTCCAGGACCAGCAGGTCGAAGCTCTCGTCGCGGAACAGCTCCAGCCCGGTCAGGCCGTCGGCGGCGGCCCGCATCTCGTAGCCGTAGCGCTCCAGGGCGACGGTGAAGGAGCGGCGCATCAGGTCGTCGTCTTCCACCAGGAGCACGCGAACGGGCCGCGCGGGAGCCGGAGCCGGGGTGGGGGAGGGCGAGGACACGGGCGGACGGCTCCTGTTCGACGGCGGAAGGGGCGGACGCCAGGGGCGGACGGCCGGGTGGCCGGGTCACCGGGTGGGCCCGTCCGCAAGGAACGATAGGCAGACGGCGGACCCGGCGTCCGCGCCCCGCGCCCCACCGCGCCGATCCGATGGGCAACCAAGCGCTTCCCGATGCCCGCCCGATACAAAGGCCGGGGCGGCAGTCGGCCTAGCGCCCATTGCGGTGATGCGGCGGGACACGGGGAAATGTCCTGGCTTATGATCGTTTCTCCGTGATGCCCTGCCCGGCATGACAACGCGCACGCAGCTCGTACTCGCCGCCGCCGTCACCGCGGCGGCGCTCGCCCTCGCCGCCCCCCTGGCGACCGCCTCGCAGTCCACCGCCGCGCCGGAGCCGACCCCGGCCCCGCTGTCCATCGCGCCCAACCCGGTGCCGGGCAACTACATCGTGACCCTCGACAAGGGCGTGGATCCGGCCCAGCTCGCGGAGCGGCTGGAGCTGAAGCCGACCTTCGTCTACCGCAGGGCCCTCAACGGGTTCGCCGTGCCGCTGACGCCGCGCCAGCTGGACAGCGTCCGCGTGAGCCCGGGCGTGAGGGCGGTCGAGCAGGACGCCAAGGTCGTGTCGCCTCCGAAGCCGGTCATCAAGCCCGACACCAGGCCGGACACGAAGCCCGACGCGAAACCTGACGCTAAACCTGACGCGAACACCAAGCCCGGCACGCAACCCGAGACCAAGCCCGGCACCGCCCC
The DNA here is from genome assembly GCF_040296485.1 of Streptomyces sp. NPDC002138. Taxonomy (NCBI): domain Bacteria; kingdom Bacillati; phylum Actinomycetota; class Actinomycetes; order Kitasatosporales; family Streptomycetaceae; genus Streptomyces; species Streptomyces sp. NPDC002138. The sequence goes on from NZ_JBEOXE010000047.1 coordinate 24,009, forward strand.
GGACACCCGGGCACGGGCCGCCTCCTGGGGTCTGGACCGGATCGACCAGCGGTGGTGGGACAAGCGGAGGGGCAAGGGCGACGGCCAGTTCACCCCCAAGCGCGACGGCGCCGGGGTGACCGCCTACATCCTGGACACCGGCATCGACTACAACCACGACGAGTTCGACCCCGGACGCGCCACCTTCGGCTTCGACACGGTGGGCGACGGCGGCCAGGGCATGGACTGCAACGGCCACGGCACGCACGTCGCGGGCACGGTCGGGGGCAAGACGTACGGGGTGGCGCACGAGGTCAGCCTGGTCAGCGTCCGGGTGCTCGGCTGCGACGGCCAGGGCTCCATCGCGGGGATCATCGCCGGCCTCGACTGGGTGGCCAAGAACGCCAAGCAGCCCGCCGTCCTGAACGCCTCGCTCGGCGCGGACTACTCCGAGGCCCTCAACGCGGCGGCCGAAGCCCTCTCGGACACGGGCGTCCTGCCGGTGATCGCGGCGGGCAACGACGCCGTGGACGCCTGCCGGGTCTCCCCAGCCTCCGCGGAGCGCGTGTTCACGGTCGGGGCGTCGAACCGGCGCGACGAGCAGAGCGTCTTCTCCAACCACGGCCGGTGCCTGGAGCTCTACGCGCCGGGCGAGGCCATCGTCTCCGCGAAGCTCGGCGGCGGCAGCGTGTCCATGGACGGTACGTCGATGGCCGCCCCGCACGTCACCGGCGCCGCCGTCCTCTACAAGCAGGCGCGTCCGAACGCGCTGTCCGACGAGGTCGCGTCCTTCCTCAGCACCGAGGCCACCAAGTACGCCCTGAGCAAGATCTCCGAGGACAGCCCCAACTCCCTCCTGTTCACCGACGGCCTGTAGTCGGCATCCACCGGTAGAACGCGGTGAAACGCGCTCGGCCCCCACCGCACCGAAGTGCCGTGGGGGCCGAGCGGACGCCTTGGATCAGGCGTCAGGTGTCACATGCGGCGACGATCAGCCGTTGCGCTTCCAGCGCGGCTTGTCGTCGCGGCGGGCGTTGCCGCCACCGAAGGACGAGCCGGAGCCGGAGCCCGACGGGCGGTGGTCGTCGCGACGGCCGTAGGGGCGGTCGCCGCCACCGGAGCGGAAGCCGCCGGAGGGGCGGTCGCCACCGCGGTCGTCACGGTTGAAGCCACCGGACGGACGGTCGTCGCGACGGAAGCCACCACCGGTGGGACGGTCGCCACCGGAGCGGAAGCCGCCACCGGCCGGACGGTCGCCACCCGAGCGGAAGCCGCCCGAGGGACGGTCGTCACGACGGAAGCCGCCGCCGGCCGGGCGGTCGCCGCCACGGTCGTCACGGTTGAAGCCGCCCGAGGGACGGTCGTCGCGGCGGAAGCCACCGGACGGACGGTCGTCGCGACGGAAGCCACCACCGGTGGGACGGTCGCCACCGGAGCGGAAGCCGCCACCGGCCGGACGGTCGCCACCCGAGCGGAAGCCGCCCGAAGGACGGTCGTCGCGGCGGTCGCCACCGGAGCGGAAGCCACCGGACGGACGGTCGTCACGACGGAAGCCACCGGAGGGGCGGTCGTCACGACGGTCGCCACCGGAGCGGAACCCGCCACGGTCGCCACCGCGGTCACCACGGTCGTCACGGTTGAAGCCGCCACGACCGCCGCGGTCACCACGGTCGCCGCGGTCGTCGCGACGCTCGAAGTTGCCACGGTCGTCACGGCGCTGCACGGCCTGGGCCTCGGCGGCGGCAGCAGCGGCGGCGGCCTCGGCCGCGACCTCGGCTTCCGCGGCCTCGGCGACCTCGGCCACAGCGGCCTCCGGGTCCTCGCCGCGCTCACGAGCGGAACGGGCGACGAGGCGGTCGGCCTCCTCGCGCAGTTCCACGGCACGGCGCTGGACGCGCTCGAGCTGCTTGGTGAGGTCGGCGACCTCGCGCTCGGCCTGCTTGGCGGCGTTGTTCGCGGAGTCGGCCTGGACCTCGGAGAGCGAGCGCGCACCGGTGATCTCGGCGACCTCGGGCTCGAACGCGCCCGCTCCACCGACGATGTGGCGCGAGGCGTCGACGCCCGCGTCCTCCATCAGGCGGAAGATCTGGCGGCGCTGGTGCGGCAGCGACAGCGAGACCACGACGCCCGACTTGCCGGCGCGGGCGGTACGGCCCGAGCGGTGCAGGTAGTCCTTGTGGTCACCGGCCGGGTCCACGTTCAGGACCAGGTCGATGCCGTCGACGTGGATGCCGCGGGCGGCGACGTCGGTCGCGACGAGCGCGTTGACGTAGCCCTTCTTGAAGTCTTCCAGGACGCGGGTACGGGCACCCTGCGTCATGCCGCCGTGCAGCGCGTCGGCCTTCACACCGGACTCGATGAGCTGCTCGGCGATGCGGTCGGCGCCCAGCTGGGTGCGGACGAAGATGATCGTGCGGCCCTTGCGGGCGGCGATCGCGGCCGTGACCGGCGCCTTGTCCTTCGGCTTCACGACGAGGACGTGGTGGGTCATGGTCGAGACGTTGCCCTGCGCGCTGTCGACCTCGTGCGTGACGGGGTTCTGCAGGTAGCGCTTGACGAGCGTGCCGATCTCGTTCTCCATGGTGGCGGAGAAGAGCATGCGCTGGCCGCCGCCGGGGATCTGGTCGAGCAGCTCGGTGACCTCGGGCAGGAAGCCCAGGTCGGACATCTGGTCGGCCTCGTCGAGGACCGCGACCTGGACGTTCTCGAGCGAGCAGGCGCCGCGGTTGATGATGTCGCGCAGACGGCCGGGGGTGGCGACGAGGACGTCGACACCGCGCTCCAGGGCGTAGATCTGGTTGCCCATCGAGGTACCGCCGCAGACGACCTTGAGCTTCAGGCCGAGGACGTCGCCGTACGGCTGGAGCGCGTCGGCGACCTGCATGGCCAGCTCACGGGTCGGCGTGAGGATGATCGCGCGGGGCTTCTTCTTCTCGGTGGTGCCACCGGCCAGCGAGGCCAGGGTCGGCAGACCGAAGGAGAGGGTCTTGCCGGAGCCGGTGCGGCCACGGCCGAGGATGTCCTTGCCGGCCAGGGCGTCCGGGATGGTCGCGGCCTGGATCGGGAAGGGGGCGGTGACACCGTTCTGCGCGAGCTTGCGGACGATCCCGTCCGGCAGACCGAGGTCGCCGAAGGTGATCGTGGGCTCGGCGTCGGCAGCGTCGTCGGCTGCGGCGTCGATGGACTGGTCGGTCGTCACGTCGGCCTCAAAAGCTTCGATGTCGGCGGCGAGGGAGTCGGTCACGATCTCGTCGACCACGAGGGTCTCGACGATTTCGGTGCGCTCGACGGCCTCGATGGCCTCGATGGAGTCGTTCTCGGGCATGACGGCACGGTCAGAACTGGAAATGGACATGCGAAATGCGAAACCTTCCGGAGTCTCGGCACGCGCCCAAACTCCGTGAATCGCAAATCGACCGCCTCAATGCGGTCAGCCACGGTAGGGGAGAGTACGCGCCACGCGGCGCTCTTCGGATTCGGCGCCGGGCAATGGGATCAAACGATCTATAACCATACGCACCCTCCCCCCACTCTGGCAAGTCACCTCAAGCAAGAGGCCACTGACCTGCAAGAACGCCGTCCAGTCGAACGAGAGTGCGAGCTCAATTCGCGCACCCGACACGGCTCGGAGGGGGTGCCGGACTACCCCGCGGGGCTCGACGAAGGGGCCGGCGCGGAGGGCGTAGGAGTGGTCGGAGTCACAGACGACGAGTCGGACGGACTGGACGCCGGAGTGGGCGGGGTCACCCCACCCGACCCCCCCGCCCCCGCACTCGTCCCGCCCGCCGACGGCGGCAGCTGGGTCCCCGGGCCGGTGCCCGGACCCGCCGGCCCCGCGCCCCCGGCGCCGCCCGCGTGCGGTCCGGCCGACGGGGAGGGGCCGCCGGGCACCCCGGCCACCACGGCGCCCGGGCTGGCCGTGGCGCCCGGGGGCAGCACCTTCCCGTCGGGGCCCACGGCGGTCGCCTTCTCGCCCGTACCGTCCTTCTTGTCGTGCCCGCCGCCGTGCGCCCCGCCGCTCTTGCCACTGGAGGACCCGCCGCCGGACTCGGCGGCGGATCCCCGGTGGCCCGCGGGGGAGGAGGCTCCGGGCTTGGCGGCGTCGTCGCCGACACTCATGCAGCCCGCCGTGGCCGTGAGCGCGAGCGTGGCGACGGCCAGTCGGACGGAAGCAGACAAGTGGCGCACGGGTGGCACCTCCGGGAGAGGGCAGGGTTCCGCGGTGAACGGGTCAATGTGCCCAACTCCGTTTGCCCCGTAAGAGACACGCCCCTTCCGCCACCCGGTGACCGGGCCCCCGCGGTCAGTTCCCGCCCAGCGCCCCCGCCACCTGCCAGCCCAGGTGTACGGCGCCCAGCCCGACCAGCACGGACCCGGCCACATTGGCCACCGCGAGGAACTTCCAGCCCCGCTCCGCCAGTCGGAGCGTCTCGTAGGAGAACGTCGAGTACGTGCTGAGCGCCCCGCACAGCCCCGTCCCGAGCAGCAGGCTCAGCCGCGAGGAGGCCGCTCCGTCCAGCACCGCCCCGGTCAGGGCGCCCAGGACGAGGCAGGCGCCCGCGTTCACCACGAAGGTCCCCCAGGGAAAGACCGAATCGTGGCGCACCTGCACCGCGCGGTCGGTCAGGTAGCGCAGCGGCGCCCCCACGGCCGCGCCCACGATCACCACGAGCCAGTTCACGGGCGCACCCGGGCCCTTCCGTCGCCCACCGCGCGGCGCGTCAGCCAGGCCGCCGCCCACACGGCGCCCAGCGCGGCCACCACGGTGAGCCCGGCGTACCCCAGTGCGGTCCGGGCCTCACCGGCGTCCAGCAGCCGCTCGAAATCCACGGCGTAGGTGGAGAAGGTGGTGAATCCGCCGAGCACCCCGACCCCCAGGAAGGGCCGTACGAGGGGATGCGCCGACCGGCCGCCCTCGCTGATCAGCACCATCAGGACGCCGATGAGCGCGCAGCCCGCCACGTTGACCCAGAAGGTCCCCCACGGGAAGGCCGTGGGCGCGGCCGGCCACAGCAGGGCGACCGCGTACCGCGCCGAGGCGCCCACCGCGCCGCCGGCCGCCACGACCGCGAGCACCCGGCGCTGCGGTTCGGCTCGCTGCGCCGGCACGTGGAGGTCGACGTCCGGGTCGATCGCCTCGGCGCCGTCCACCGGCCGGGTCATCCGCGCCCCGCTTCGCATGTCGCCCCTGTCAGCACGCGGCCATTCTCGCGCGTCGCGTCCCGGCCCGCCTCAATCGGCGTGCGGCGCGGGAGAATGGCCGCGTGCTGCAGATGACGCGCGACGACTTCGAAGAGCTGGTGGCCCAGGCCCTGGACCGGATCCCGCCCGAGCTGACCCGGGTGATGGACAACGTGGCCGTGTTCGTGGAGGACGAACCTCCCGCGGACGATCCGGAACTGCTGGGTCTCTACGAGGGGACGCCGCTGACCGAGCGCGGCGAGTGGTACGCCGGAGTGCTGCCGGACCGGATCTCGATCTACATGGGCCCGACCCTGCGGTACTGCGAGGCGCCCGACGACGTGGTGCACGAGGTCGCCGTGACCGTCGTGCACGAGATCGCCCACCACTTCGGCATCGACGACGACCGCCTCCACGAACTGGGCTGGGGCTGAGGCTCCGGCCCCCTGCGGGGACCGGCCGCCGACCGGGGCAAACCGTTTTGGCGATCGCCGCCCCGATCCCATATGCTTCTCACGTCCCCGACGCGCTGGAAAGTGCCTAGGCGGGCCTTTAGCCCTCATCGTCTAGTGGCCCAGGACGCCGCCCTTTCAAGGCGGTAGCACGGGTTCGAATCCCGTTGGGGGTACGCAACACCATGTGCGAGACTTGCGCTCGCACATAGCAAGGACCTGTGGAGCAGTTGGTTAGCTCGCCACCCTGTCAAGGTGGAGGTCGCGGGTTCAAGTCCCGTCAGGTTCGCTGAAGCTCGCAAGAGTTTCGTGGCTGGGTAGCTCAGTTGGTACGAGCGATCGCCTGAAAAGCGATAGGTCGCCGGTTCGACCCCGGCCCCAGCCACCACGAGAAGGCCCCGTCCATCGGACGGGGCCTTCTGCTTCACCCCTCTTCCCGGGCCTCCTCCCGGACCTCGGCCCCCGCCGCTCCGCCGGTACGGGCCGCGCGGCGCCACCGCGCCAGACCGAAGCCCAGCGCTCCGGCCGCGATCAGCCCGAGCAGCGCCCAGTCCGGGACTCCGTCCGCGACGGACCGTACCCACTGCTCCACCGCGAACGAGTCGTCCACGTCGAGCAGCCCGGGCAGCGCGCTCGCCCCGTCGTACGCCAGGAACAGCGCGCCCAGCGCGATGAAGAACAGGCCGGACAGCAGCGAGGTCGTGTGCAGCTCGAACCGGCCGATCCGGACCGCGCGCCCGCGCAGCCAGCGCCGCCGGCCGAGGTCGAAGCGCTCCCAGAGCAGGGCCAGCAGGAACAGCGGTACGGCCATCCCCAGCGCGTACACGGCCAGCAGCAGGCCGCCGTAGACCGGGCTGCCGCTCACCGCCGCGACCGTCAGGACGCTGCCCAGGATCGGGCCCGCGCAGAATCCGGCGAGCCCGTAGACCGCGCCCAGCGCGTACACGGACACGGCGGTGGTGGGGCGGATCCGGCCGGACAGGTCCGAGATCCGCCGCGAGGCGAAGCCCAGGCCCAGGATCTGCGCCAGGCCCAGCGCGATGATCAGCCAGCCGCCGAAGAGGACCAGGACGTCCCGGTTGCCGTGGAAGAAGCGGCCCGCGTACGAGCCGGCCGCGCCGAGCGGCACCAGGGTGGTCGCGAGTCCGGCGTAGAAGATCCCGGTGCGGGCCAGCAGCCGGGACGTGGAGTCGATGGAGTACGCGAAGAAGGCCGGCAGCAGCAGCGCGCTGCACGGGCTGAGCAGCGCGAGGAGACCGCCCAGCAGGGCGGCCAGGTATCCGATGCCGTTCACTTCGCGGCCGCCGCCCGCGCGGCCTGCTTGGCCCTGGCGATCTCCGAGGTGAAGGCCGAGAGCGGCTGGGCGCCCGCGATCGGCCGCCCGTTGACGAGGAAGGACGGGGTGGAGGTGACCCCGATGCGGTAGCCCTCCTCCTGGTCCGCGCGGACGGCGGCGGCGGCTTCCTCGCCGCCCATGTCCTGCCTGAAGCGGTCCAGGTCGGGGACCCCGGCCTCGCGGGCGAGCTCCAGCAGCCGGGCCTCGCCGAAGCCCTTCTCCTTGGCGCCCTCGGCGTAGGCGGCGGTGTGGAACGCGGCGAACCGGTCCTGCCGGGCGGCGGCCCAGGCGGCCCTGGCGGCGGCCTCGGACTCGGCGCCGAAGATCGGGAAGTTGCGCCATTCGATGCGCAGGGTGCCGTCCTCGACGTATTTCTTCACCAGTTCGGGTTCGGTGTCGCGCGCGAACTTGCCGCAGTAGCCGCACTTGAAGTCGGAGTACTCGATGAGGACGACGGGCGCGTCGGGGCGCCCGGTGGTGAGCTTGTCGTTCGCGTCGCGGCGGGCCAGCTTCATCAGCTCGGCGCGGGCGTCGGGGGCCTGCGGCGCGGCCGCCGAGGTGGGCTCGGGCCCGGTGTCCTGGGGGGCCGTGGCCTGCCAGGAGACGAGGCCGAGGGTGACGGCGGCGAGCGCGACCCCGGCGGAGATCAGCAGGGGCTTGCGGGCGGAATTCTTGGGCGAGGGCATGCGGAGGCGCTCCGGAGAGAGGTGCGGGGAGGGGCTGGACGGACCGGGGTGAGCGGTCTGTCTAGACCCGCATCACGGACAGCTCCAGCGGTCCGGGCGCCGCTCGGTCCGGACCCCGTACGAGCACCCGTACGGGCGCGCCCCCCGCCGGGCCGGCCGGCTCGGGCAGGCACCGCGCGGCGGGCGGGTACCCGTGGTCACCGGACGCGCGCGGCGGCGCGGCCGGGACGCCCCCGTGGTCCGGAGCCCCCGGGGCGCAGGAGGGCGCCCGGTCGGCGGGCGCCGCCTCGAAGGCCGCGGCCAGGCCCTCGTACGAAGCGACGGCGGCCGGGGCAGCAGGGGCCGGAGCGACAGTTGCCGCGGCGGCGGCCGGGGCCATCACCGCCTCCGTCCCCGCCCCCGCCACCGGCGCCAGGCAGCCCAGCAGCACCGCGAGCAGGGCGCCCAGCAGGCACCACGGGCGCGGGCCGGGGCGGGACATGGCGGGCCTCTCACTCACACGGGTGGGCTGCTTGGGGGGACTCGTCCGGAAATGGTACGGGCCCGCTCACAAATGCGTTCGCCACCCGACGCTCCCGGGTGAGATCCTCGACCAGGTATGTCTACTTCCTTCGCCGCCCTGCAGACGCTTCTCGGTGAGATCTCCCTCCGCGACGCGCACCGCCTCGGCCGCCGCCTCGAAGGCGCCCGCCGCATCCGCAAGCCCGAGGCCAAGCAGGCCGTGCTCGACGAGATCGCCGCGGAGGCCGAGAAGGCCGCCGCGCGACTGGCCGGCCGCGCCTCGCGCATGCCCGAGGTCACCTATCCCGAGAACCTCCCGGTCAGCCAGAAGAAGGACGAGATCGCCGAGGCGATACGCGACCACCAGGTCGTGATCGTCGCGGGCGAGACCGGCTCCGGCAAGACCACCCAGATCCCCAAGATCTGCATGGAGCTGGGGCGCGGTGTCCGGGGCATGATCGGCCACACCCAGCCCCGCCGGATCGCCGCCCGCACCGTCGCGGAGCGGATCGCCGAGGAGCTGAAGTCGGAGATCGGCCAGACGGTCGGCTGGAAGGTCCGGTTCACCGACCAGGTGGACCAGGACGCGACCTTCGTGAAGCTGATGACGGACGGCATCCTGCTCGCCGAGATCCAGACGGACCGCGAGCTGCGCGCCTACGACACGATCATCATCGACGAGGCCCACGAGCGCTCGCTCAACATCGACTTCCTGCTCGGCTACCTGGCCACGCTGCTGCCCAAGCGCCCCGACCTCAAGGTCATCATCACCTCGGCGACGATCGACCCGCAGCGCTTCTCCCGGCACTTCGGCGAGGCCCCGATCGTCGAGGTCAGCGGCCGGACGTACCCGGTCGAGGTGCGCTACCGCCCGCTCCTCGAGGAAGAGGGCGACGACAGCGACCGCGACCAGATCACCGCGATCTGCGAGGCCGTCGACGAGCTGCAGTCCGAGGGCCCGGGCGACATCCTGGTCTTCCTCTCCGGCGAGCGCGAGATCCGCGACACCGCGGACGCGCTGAACAAGCGCAACCTGCGCTTCACGGAGGTCCTCCCGCTCTACGCCCGGCTCTCGCACGCCGAGCAGCACCGCGTCTTCCAGCAGCACACCGGGCGCCGGATCGTGCTCGCGACCAATGTCGCCGAGACCTCGCTGACCGTCCCGGGCATCAAGTACGTGATCGACCCGGGCACCGCCCGCATCTCCCGCTACAGCCACCGCACCAAGGTGCAGCGCCTGCCCATCGAGCGGATCTCGCAGGCCAGCGCCAACCAGCGCAAGGGCCGCTGCGGCCGTACCTCGGACGGCATCTGCATCCGGCTGTACTCGGAGGACGACTTCCTCACGCGCCCCGAGTTCACCGACGCCGAGATCCTGCGCACCAACCTGGCGTCCGTCATCCTCCAGATGACCGCGGCCGGCCTCGGCGAGATCGAGAAGTTCCCCTTCATCGACCCGCCGGACCACCGCAACATCCGCGACGGCGTGCAGCTGCTCCAGGAGCTGGGCGCGCTCGACCCGGCCGAGAAGGACCACAGCAAGCGGCTCACGCCGATGGGCCGCCAGCTGTCCCAGCTGCCCGTGGACCCGCGCCTCGCCCGCATGGTGGTGGAGGCGGACAAGAACAACTGCGTGCGCGAGGTCATGGTCATCGCGGCCGCCCTGTCGATCCAGGACCCGCGCGAGCGGCCCTCGGACAAGCAGACCCAGGCCGACCAGAACCACGCCCGGTTCAAGGACGAGACCAGCGACTTCCTGTCGTTCCTGAACATGTGGCGCTACGTCCGGGAGCAGCAGAAGGAGCGCGGCTCCTCCTCGTTCCGCCGGATGTGCAAGCAGGAGTACCTGAACTTCCTGCGGATCCGCGAGTGGCAGGACATCTACTCGCAGCTGCGTACGGTCGCGAAGGGCATGGGCATCCATGTCAACGAGGCCGACGCCCCCGAGCAGCACATCCACGTGTCGCTGCTGGCGGGTCTGCTCTCGCACATCGGGCTCAAGGACACCGACAAGAACGAGTACCTCGGCGCGCGGTCGGCGAAGTTCGCGATCTTCCCCGGTTCGGCCCTCTTCAAGAAGCAGCCGAAGTTCGTCATGTCGGCGGAGCTCGTGGAGACCTCCCGGCTGTGGGCGCGGGTCAACGCGAAGGTCGAGCCCGAGTGGGTCGAGCCGCTCGCACAGCACCTGATCAAGCGCACGTACAGCGAGCCGCACTGGGAGAAGGACCAGGCGGCGGTGATGGCGTACGAGAAGGTCACGCTGTACGGCGTCCCGATCGTCGCCCAGCGGAAGATCAACTACGGCCGGATCGACGCCGAGGTCTCGCGCGAGCTGTTCATCCGCAACGCGCTGGTCGAGGGCGACTGGCGCACGCACCACAAGTTCTACGCCGACAACCGCAAGCTGCTGACCGAGGTCGAGGAGCTGGAGAACCGGGCCCGGCGCCGGGACATCGTGGTCGACGACGAGACGCTCTTCGACTTCTACGACCAGCGGATCCCCGAGCACGTGGTCTCGGGCGCGCACTTCGACTCCTGGTGGAAGCACAAGAAGCGCGACGAGCCGGAGCTGCTCGACTTCGAGCGCGAGATGCTGCTCACCGAGAAGGCCGCGGGGGTCACCAAGGACGACTACCCGGACTCCTGGCGCCAGGGCGCGCTCAAGTTCCGCGTGACCTACCAGTTCGAGCCGGGCGCGGACGCGGACGGCGTGACCGTGCACATCCCGCTGACGGTGCTGAACCAGGTCACCGACGAGGGCTTCGACTGGCAGATCCCGGGCCTGCGCGAGGAGATCGTCACCGAGCTGATCCGCTCGCTGCCCAAGCCGATCCGGCGGCACTACGTGCCCGCGCCGAACTTCGCGACCCGCTTCCTGGACACCGCGGTGCCGCTGCAGGAGCCGCTGACGGTCACGCTCGCGCGCGAGCTGAAGCGGATGGTGGGGGTCCCGGTCACGGCCGAGGACTTCGACCTGAGCCGGATCGCCGATCACCTGAAGATCACCTTCCGGATCGTCGACGAGCGCCGCAAGAACCTCGCCGAGGACAAGGACCTGGAGTCCCTGCGGCTGCGGCTGCGGCCCAAGGCCCGCCAGGCCCTCTCCCAGGCCGCGGCGGCCACCGCCGAGCGCGCGGGCGGCGAGACCATCGAGCGGACCGGGCTGACGGACTGGACGATCGGCACCCTGACCAAGGTCTTCGAGACCCGGCGGGCCGGGCAGCCGGTCAAGGCCTACCCGGCCCTGGTGGACGCGGGCGCGAGCGTCTCCGTACGGCTCTTCGACACCGAGGCCGAGCAGCAGCTCGCCATGTGGCGCGGCACCCGGAAGCTGATCCTGCTCAACATCGCGGTGAACCCGGCGAAGTTCGCCTCGGACAAGCTCGGCAACCAGCAGAAGCTGGCGCTCTCGCGCAATCCGCACGGCTCCATCCAGGCGCTGTTCGAGGACTGCGCGACGGCGGCGGCCGACAAGCTGATCGCCGACCACGGCGGGCCGGCCTGGGACGAGGCGGGCTTCCGCAAGCTCTACGACGCCGTGCGTACGGACCTGGTGGACACGACCGTACGCACGGTCGATCAGGTGCAGCAGGTGCTGGCCGCCTGGCAGGCCTGCGAGCGGCGGCTGAAGGCCACCAACAGCCCGACCCTGATCAAGAACGTCCAGGACGTGCAGAAGCAGCTGGCGGCCCTGGTGCCGGCCGGCTTCGTGACCCTGACCGGGCTGCGGCGGCTGCCCGACCTGATGCGCTATCTGGTGGCGGCCGACCGGCGGCTCCAGCAGATGCCGACCTCGGTCCAGCGCGACACCACGCGCATGGAGAAGGTCCACGAGATGCAGGACGAGTACGCCTGGCTGCTGGAGCAGTTGCCCAAGGGGCGGCCCGTTCCGACGGCGGTCACGGACATCCGCTGGATGATCGAGGAACTGCGGGTGAGCTACTTCGCCCACGCCCTCGGGACGGCGTATCCGGTCTCCGACAAGCGCATCGTGAAGGCGGTCGACGCCCTGGCTCCGTGACGCCGGCGTGATCCGGTTCGACCTCACCCCCCGAGCTGTTGTACAGTCGGTTTCGCAGCCACCAAGTGGCCGCGAACGAGGACCTGTGGAGCAGTTGGTTAGCTCGCCACCCTGTCAAGGTGGAGGTCGCGGGTTCAAGTCCCGTCAGGTTCGCAGGAACGTCAGGGCCCGTATCCCCCAGGGATACGGGCCCTGACGCATTGCGCGACACAAACCCAGCGCGGCCCCACGGGCCCCTGCGGCCGCCATAGGCACGGGAGGTGTGGTTTCCCCCATGAACGCCCGGGACGAGCTGAGAGCGCTCCTGAAGGCCCATCTGGCGGCCTCTGGCGGACGCCGCCACCTCACGCGCCACTGCCCGGTCTGCCACCGGCTCCTGCGCCTCGCGCGGGAAGCGGCCCTGGGGGACCAAGGTCCCTCGCCGGCCTGACATCACCGTCCGACGGACCCCATTACGGGCGCAATGCCGGATGTACAAGAGATGTTAGCTGTGACGGGAGTCACCGCATGAGTTTTTGAGACGCACACATTTATCACGCGCATACGCCTCTTCGATTTAATATGTGCAATGGCACCCCCTCGACACGCCGCCTCGCGCGTCGGCGCCGACGCCGCGTCCGGGCATAAAAAAGATCGCGCTGGACCCGGCGGAGTCCAGCGCGATCGACGGCTGAGGAGCCTGTTGGGGCAGGTCCGGCCGTGTGAAGCCTTGTGGGTTTCTTCGGATTGGGGGATCCGATATCTACCCGGTAAAAGGTCGTGCTGCGGTACCTCAGGCCTCGCTGCGCTGCTGCGGAATTCCCGCGAGCAGTGCGCGAACCTCGGCCTCGCGGTAGCGGCGGTGCCCACCCAGGGTGCGGATGGACGTGAGCTTGCCAGCCTTGGCCCAGCGAGTGACCGTCTTCGGGTCCACGCGGAACATCGTGGCAACCTCAGCCGGGGTCAGCAGCGGCTCGGCATCAGGGGTGCGAGCGGTCATGAGCGGCCTCCTCGGGAGAACCGAACCATCTCGGTTCTTTCCTCTAAATTCTGCACCTTGGCCCTCGTTGCCCGAAATGGACAGACGAAGGCCGAGTCGGTTATAGGACGAACGGCTTGTCCTCGGCACTACAACTACACCATCTGTCCAGCCTCGTCGGCCAAACCGATGGAATTGCCCTCCGAGGTGTTCATCAGCGACGGAAGCCGATGGACTGACCCATAACGGACAGTCACCCCACTGTGACGATCAGTCACAGAGCGATCAGGAGTCGTCAGACCCCCCATAGCGTGCAATGCCGAGCAACCCACCCAAAGTTGGACGGAAGGAACCCTCCCCGGACTCCTTGTCCTATTTTGGCACGAGGGTAGGGGAAGGGCGCAAGGGTGCGGAAAGTGCGTTCCGTCACCCTTGAGTCAATGGCCCGGATCAGGACGTAGGTCCTGGCACTAAGACCCCAATGAGTGAATCGTCCTGAAGACGTACGGCTTGTGACCGTTCGGACGATACGGCTAGTTGGCGAACAGTCTCTCCCGAACAGCACGCCATCGGTCGGCCAATATGACGTACGTCTCCACGGCTCCGTCAGAGTCGCCCGCCCGCAGCGCCGCGATCCCCGCCGCCAGCTCGGCCGCCGACCGGTCCGCCGCCAGCCCCGCCGCCGGCAGTCCGTGGACCAGGCCGCCGTAGTCCAGCTCGACCATCGAGCGCGGATGGAACTCCTCCAGCCAGCTGCCGACCTCGACCAGGCCGTCCGCCAGCGCCCCGTACCCCTCCGCCTCGCGCAGGGTCCGCAGCCCGCGCGCGAGCCGGCGCCGCGCCTGGACCATCGGCGTCCGGTAGCGCAGCACCTCCCCGGGCACGTACTCCCGCTCCTCGTCGGCCACCAGGACGAACCAGCGCAGCGGCACCTGCCAGACCGCCGTGCGGATCCACGGGCGCGCGTCCGGGTTCCGCTCCCGCCAGGCCTCGTACTCCTCCGCCGCCCGGCGGCGCACGGCCGGCGGCAGCGCCACGTCCAGCACCGGCAGCGGGAAGTCGCTCACCAACTCCTGGAGCGCCAGCCAGCCGCGCAGCCGGGTCCGCCACGGGCACACCAGCAGCACCCCGTCCAGCTCCGCCGTGAAGGCGTCCCCGCTCTCGTGCGCGGGCACCCCCACCGGTGGCACGCGGACCAGGTCGGCCAGCGACCGGCGCAGCTCGTCCTGGGCGGTCGGGATCTGCCCGCGCCGCGCGTAGTCGGCCCAATGGGCGCGCTCCGGCTCGGCGAAGGCCGCGAGGGGCTCGTAGACGCGCAGATAGGACGCGTAGGGGACGGTCGGCGCCTGGCGCGCGGCGGGCAGCCGGGGATCGGAGGATTCGCTCACGCTCACGTACTCCCCCGCACCGGGCGCCCGTACGCGGCCGCGCGCCCCCGCGAGGGGAGAAATCCGCTCAGAAGTCCGAGCGGGGGTCCGATCCCCGGACAGGGCGGCCCGGCGCGGCCCGCAGGTCTTACGCTGCTCCCAACAACGCCCTCCCCACCCGCAGGAGGGCGCTTCCCGCCGCATCTCATCCATGGGAGTCACCACCGTGACCGAAATGACCGACGGCGTCCTGCACACCCTGTTCCGCACGGAACAGGGCGGCCACGAGCAGGTCGTGCTCTGCCAGGACCGCGCCAGTGGCCTCAAGGCCGTCATCGCCCTCCACTCCACCGCGCTGGGCCCCGCGCTCGGCGGTACGCGCTTCCACGCGTACGCCTCGGACGAGGAGGCCGTCCTCGACGCCCTCAACCTCGCCCGCGGCATGTCGTACAAGAACGCCCTCGCCGGCCTCGACCACGGCGGCGGCAAGGCCGTGATCATCGGGGACCCGGACGTCCTCAAGAGCGAGGAACTGCTGCTGGCCTACGGCCGGTTCGTGGAGTCCCTCGGCGGCCGCTACGTGACCGCCTGCGACGTCGGCACCTATGTCGCCGACATGGACGTCGTCGCCCGCGAAACCCGCTGGGCCACCGGCCGCTCCCCCGAGAACGGCGGCGCCGGCGACTCCTCGGTGCTCACCGCCTTCGGCGTCTTCCAGGGCATGCGCGCCAGCGCGCAGCACCTGTGGGGCGACCCGACCCTGCGCGGCCGCAAGGTCGGCGTCGCGGGCGTCGGGAAGGTCGGGCACCACCTGGTGGAGCACCTGCTGGAGGACGGGGCCGAGGTCGTCATCACCGACGTCCGCGCCGAGTCCGTGCAGCGGATCCTCGACAAGCACCCCGGCAAGGTGACCGCGGTCGCCGACACCGAGGCGCTGATCCGCCTGGCGGGGCTGGACATCTACGCCCCCTGCGCGCTCGGCGGCGCCCTCGACGACGTCACGGTGCCGGTCCTCACGGCGAAGGTGGTGTGCGGCGCGGCGAACAACCAGCTCGCGCACCCCGGCGTCGAGAAGGACCTCGCGGACCGCGGCATCCTCTACGCGCCGGACTACGTGGTCAATGCGGGCGGCGTGATCCAGGTCGCCGACGAGCTGCACGGCTTCGACTTCGACCGCTGCAAGACCAAGGCGACGAAGATCTTCGACACCACGCTGGCCATATTCGCACGTGCGAAGTCGGACGGGATTCCGCCGGCCGCGGCGGCCGACCGGATCGCCGAGCAGCGGATGGCCGAAGCGCGCGCCGCGCGGGGCTTGTAAACAGGATCGGCGCCGGTGGGAAAACCGGCGCCGGCCCTTGTACGACGGGCGTTTGCACCCGCCGGGGTTGCGGAGAGACGGAACTCACTGCGCTTCGGCGGGTCGCGCGCCAATATAGGGTTAAAATCGCAGCTGACCAGCGAGTACGGGGCGTCTCGCAGGCACTGTGCCGGGGCACGTCATGCGGGCGGCGTACCGTATGGCCGCGGAAGCAGGTACCGTTAAAGCTCTACGGACGGTCTCTCCACGGAGAGCCCGCTCCGAACCATGAACGCGTGTCAGACTCTGGGGCCGTCGAGCCCCGTCACCGAGGGGGTCGAGCCATGGGGCGCGGCCGGGCCAAGGCCAAGCAGACAAAGGTCGCCCGCCAGCTGAAGTACAACAGCGGCGGGACTGACCTCTCACGTCTGGCCAATGAGCTGGGCGCATCGCCGACGGAGCCGCTGCCTGTCAGCGCGCCGGTCGAGGTCGATGACGAGCTGGAAGACGACGACGACGACCCGTACGCCAAGTACGCGAAGTTGTACAACGGCGATGACGAGGACGAGGACGAAGAGTCCGGCCCGTCGGCGCAGCGTCGTGGCGCTTGACGCATCCAGCGTCTGCACCGCACCACCAGCTGAGCAACACATGAACCCGGTCCAGGGCCAAGCCCCGGACCGGGTTTCAGTGCGTTCCCGGCGTTGCCGCCGGGTCCGTCAGCTTCAGTTCGCGTAGTCGCCGGTGAGGGTCGAGCCCTCGGTGTGGGCGCCGCGGCCCTGGATCTCGCCCGCGACCCAGGCGTCGACGCCGCGGTCGGCCAGCGTGGTCAGGGCCACGTCCACCGATTCCTGCGGGACCACGGCGATCATGCCGACGCCCATGTTGAGCGTCTTCTCCAGCTCCAGGCGCTCGACCTTGCCCGCCTGGCCGACCAGGTCGAAGACCGCGCCCGGGGCCCAGGTCGAGCGGTCGACCGTGGCGTGCAGGTGGTCCGGGATGACCCGGGCGAGGTTGGCCGCGAGGCCGCCGCCCGTGATGTGCGAGAAGGCGTGGACCTCGGCGGTGCGGGTGAGGGCCAGGCAGTCCAGCGAGTAGATCTTGGTCGGCTCCAGCAGCTCCTCGCCGAGGGTCCGGCCGAACTCCTCGACGTGGCTCTCCAGCGCCATCTTGGCGCGGTCGAAGAGGACGTGACGGACCAGCGAGTACCCGTTCGAGTGAAGCCCGGACGACGCCATCGCGATGACGGCGTCCCCCGTACGGATACGGTCCGCGCCGAGCAGGGCGTCGTACTCGACGACACCCGTACCGGCGCCCGCGACGTCGAAGTCGTCCGGACCCAGCAGACCCGGGTGCTCGGCGGTCTCGCCGCCCACCAGGGCGCAGCCGGCCAGGACGCAGCCTTCGGCGATGCCCTTGACGATGGCCGCGACCCGCTCGGGGTGGACCTTGCCGACGCAGATGTAGTCGGTCATGAAGAGCGGCTCGGCGCCGCAGACGACGATGTCGTCCATGACCATCGCGACCAGGTCGTGGCCGATCGTGTCGTACACGCCCAGCTGGCGGGCGATGTCCACCTTGGTGCCGACGCCGTCGGTGGCCGAGGCGAGGAGCGGGCGCTCGTAGCGCTTGAGGGCGCTGGCGTCGAAGAGGCCGGCGAAGCCGCCGAGGCCGCCGAGGACCTCGGGGCGCTGCGTCTTCTTCACCCACTCCTTCATCAGCTCGACGGCGCGGTCGCCCGCTTCGATGTCGACGCCCGCGGCTGCGTAGCTGGCACCGGTGGTCTTCTCTGTCATGACAGGGATGAGCTTTCGTGTCGTTACTGCGGTTACTGCGGGTGCGTGATTAGGGACGACGGAGCGCGTCCGCCGCGTCCTTGCCGCCGGCCAGCTCGGTCTCCAGGAGCTGCTTGCCCAGGAGCTGCGGGTCGGGCAGCTCCATGGGGTACTCGCCGTCGAAGCAGGCCCGGCAGAGGTTGGGCTTCTGGATGGTCGTCGCCTCGATCATCGAGTCGAGCGAGATGTACGAGAGGGAGTCCGCGCCCATGGAGGTCGCGATCTCGTCCACGGTCATGCCGTTGGCGATCAGCTCCGCGCGGGTGGCGAAGTCGATGCCGAAGAAGCAGGGCCACTTCACGGGCGGGGAGGAGATCCGGATGTGGACCTCGGCCGCACCGGCCTCGCGGAGCATCTTGACCAGGGCGCGCTGGGTGTTGCCGCGGACGATCGAGTCGTCGACGACCACCAGGCGCTTGCCCCGGATGACTTCCTTGAGGGGGTTCAGCTTCAACCGGATGCCGAGCTGGCGGATCGTCTGCGAGGGCTGGATGAAGGTCCGGCCGACGTAGGCGTTCTTGACCAGGCCGACGCCGTACGGAATCCCACTGGCCTCGGCGTATCCGACGGCGGCGGGCGTGCCCGATTCCGGTGTCGATATCACCAGGTCGGCTTCGGCCGGGGCTTCCTTGGCCAGCCGGCGGCCCATCTCGACACGCGAGAGGTACACGTTCCGGCCGGCGATGTCGGTGTCCGGGCGCGCCAGGTAGACGTACTCGAAGACACAGCCCTTGGGCTTCGCTTCCGCGAATCGGGAGGACCGCAGACCGTTCTCGTCGATCGCGATCAGCTCGCCCGG
Source organism: Streptomyces sp. NPDC002138 (assembly GCF_040296485.1). Taxonomy (NCBI): domain Bacteria; kingdom Bacillati; phylum Actinomycetota; class Actinomycetes; order Kitasatosporales; family Streptomycetaceae; genus Streptomyces; species Streptomyces sp. NPDC002138. The sequence continues at coordinate 42,424 of NZ_JBEOXE010000047.1, forward strand.
CTCGACCTCGCGGACGAAGCTGGCGCCGCAGATGTCGAGGGCGGCGGTCTCGCTCGCCACCACCCAGCCGCGCTCGAGGCGGCCGAGGACCAGCGGGCGGATGCCCTGCGGGTCGCGGGCGGTGTAGAGGGTCCCCTCGTCCATGAAGACGAGCGAGAAGGCGCCCTTGACCAGCGGGAGGACCTTGGTGGCCGACTCCTCGATGGTCAGGGGCCTGCCGTCGTCGTCCGTCTGTCCGGCGAGCAGGGCCGTCACGAGATCGGTGTCGTTGGTCGCGGCCACCTGGGTGGCACGGCCGTCCTGACGGGGGAGGTCGGCGACCATCCCGGCGAGTTCGGCGGTGTTCACCAGGTTTCCGTTGTGACCCAGGGCAATGGAGCCGTGGGCCGTCGCACGAAAGGTGGGCTGCGCGTTTTCCCAGACGGAGGCTCCGGTGGTCGAGTAGCGGGCGTGACCGACCGCGATATGACCTTGGAGGGATCCGAGGGAGGTTTCGTCGAAGACCTGGGAAACGAGGCCCATGTCCTTGAAGACGAGGATCTGGGAACCGTTGCTCACAGCGATGCCCGCGGACTCTTGTCCACGGTGCTGCAGTGCATACAGTCCGAAGTAGGTGAGCTTGGCGACCTCTTCACCCGGAGCCCAGACACCGAAGACGCCGCAAGCGTCCTGGGGGCCCTTCTCACCGGGGAGCAGGTCGTGGTTGAGTCGTCCATCACCACGAGGCACGCTTTGAGTGTAGGCGAGATCGACCACTGGTCCGAATTGGGGACGGCCAGGAAATGTCACAGTGCGGACAGTCCGGTAAACCGGACGCAGGGTGACCGTCTCGATATCCGGATGCGCTGGTTGACAGGTACCTGTGCGTTCACACAAGCTCCACCCCATGCAGCCCGCCGGTGACCTCAGCGTCACCCTTGTCGAGCGCCGCCACGTCGACCTCGTCCGTGTCGCGAGCGCCATCTGTCGCTGTTCCGCGTAACCACTCACATTTCGCGGTTCTTTTCCCTTTTCCGACCCTTTCCGGGTCTTTTCTGTCTGGGCCGGCCGGAGACTTCCGTCGGCGGCCTCGCCCTGGGCTGGAGTACTTCTGTGAGCACCCACCGATCCGAGCTGTCCCGGCGCGCCTTCGGCGGCGCGGTCGGCGCCACCGCCGCCACCGCCGCCGTCGGGATCGCCGCCGCGGGCCCGGCGCAGGCCGCGCCGGCCGAAGCGCAGTACGCACAGCCCCGCGAGCGGGAGTTCAAGGCCGCGCGGGGGCGCTCCGGGCGGCGCCCGAACATCCTGTTCATCCTGGGCGACGACCTGGGCTGGGCCGACCTGTCCTCGTACGGCTCCCCGCACATCAAGACCCCGAACCTGGACCGACTGGCCCGCCAGGGCGTCCGGTTCACCGATGCCTACGCGGGATCCGCGACCTGCTCGCCGACCCGGTTCAGCCTCTACACCGGCCGCTATCCGGGCCGTACCGCAGGCGGACTGGCCGAGCCGATCGCCGACCGGTCCGTGGGCCTGGAGCCCACCCACCCCACGCTGGCCTCGCTGCTGCGCGCCAGCGGATACGCCACCGCGCTGATCGGGAAGTGGCACTGCGGCTACCTCCCCGACTACAGCCCGACCAAGTCCGGCTGGGACGAGTTCTTCGGCAACTTCGGCGGCGCCCTGGAGTACTACTCCAAGCTCGGCCTGGCCGGTGAGTACGACCTCTACGAGGGCGACGCCGCGTACAAGGACCTGCGCTACTACACCCGGATCCTCACCGAGCGGGCGAGCGAGTACGTCGGCCGCGGGCACGACAAGCCGTGGCTGCTGAACCTGAACTTCACCACCCCGCACTGGCCTTGGATCGCCGACGGCGACACCGCGGAGAGCGCGGAGGTCGTCCGTCGGATCAAGGCGGGGGACGGGCGCGCGCTGTGGCACCAGGACGGCGGCTCGGTCGAGAAGTACCAGCAGATGGTCGAGGACCTCGACCGCTCGGTCGGCGAGGTGCTCGCCGCGCTCAAGCGCTCCGGGCAGGAGGACGACACCCTCGTGTTCTTCGCCAGTGACAACGGCGGCGAGCGGTTCTCCTACAACTGGCCCCTGAGCGGCAACAAGGCCTCCCTCCAGGAAGGCGGGATCCGCGTCCCCACGATCGTCCGCTGGCCCGCCCGGATCGACGGCGGCCAGGTCAGCCACGTCCCGGTGGTCACGCCGGACTGGACCGCGACGCTGCTGGAGCTGGCCGGGGCCCGGCCCGACCGCGCCCATCCGCTCGACGGCAGGAGCCTGGCCGGGTACCTGCTGCGCGGCGAGGAGGCCCCGCGGCACGACCTGTTCTGGAGGGTGCGCGGGGAGCGGGCGCTGCGGCGCGGCGACTGGAAGTACTACCGCGGCAAGGGCGGCCGGGACCAGCTGTTCAACCTGGCGGGAGACCTCCGCGAGCAGGCCGACAAGGCGGCCCTGGAACCGGCCCGCCTCGCGGAGTTGCGGGCGGCCTGGGAGAAGACGGACGCGGGGCTGCTGCCGTATCCCGGCTGATCCGGCGCCGCCGGCCGCCCATGCGCCGGTACGCCTCGGGTCAGCGCATCAGGGGGAGCAGGCCGGCCAGGTCGGCCCGTTCGCCGCTCGCGCTGACCCGGGCGTCCGCCAGGGCCCCGGCCCATGCGGTGCGGCCGGTCGCCAGCCGGATCCAGGTCAGCGGGTCCGTCTCCACGACATTCGGCGGGGTGCCCCGGGTGTGCCGGGGCCCCGCCACGCACTGGACCACGGCGAACGGGGGGATCCGTACCTCGACCGAGCCGCCCGGGGCCCTGTCCGCGAGCGCGTCGGCGAGCAGCCGGACGCAGGCGGCCAGCGCCTGGCGGTCCAGCGGGATCGCCAGCCCCGCGGCCCGGTTCAGGTCGTCGGTGTGGACCACCAGCTCCACGGTCCGGGTGACCAGGAAGTCCCCCAGGGTCATGGCCCCGATCCACAGGTCCAGCACCCGGTCGTCGCGGTGCTCGGCCAGCGCCGCGGCCATCCGGGCCGCGGCCCGCTCCAACAGCTCGGGCAGGGGCGCGCCGCTCAGGGTCTCGGTCGCCGCCTCGGCGATCCGCCCGGCCAGCGGGGCGGTGGCGAAGGGCCACGCGGCGGCGCCGAGCACCGCCTTCGCCGCGGGCGGCCGGGCCAGGGAGCCGGCCAGCGAATCCGCGATCCAGGCGATGTGCGCGGCGAGTTCGCCGACCGTCCAGGCGCCGAGGTGCGTGGGCCGGGCCAGCTCCTCGGCGCTCAACCCGCTTACCGCGTCGGCCACATGGGCGAACTGTGCGGTGACCGCCGCCCGCGTCCGGGCGGAGTCGTACGTACGCGGTTTCTTCTTCCCAGGCGCCATGCGCCGACCCTAACCCCCAGCAACGACGGGGCCCCGCCCGGACAAGCCGGGCGGGGCCTCGTACGACGCTCGCGAAGGAGCCGGACAGCGGCCGGTCAGGCCAGCAGGGCCGGGATCGTCGCCTCGTGCGCGGTGCGCAGCTCGGTCAGCGGAATGCTGAACTCGCCCTGGATCTCGATCTCCTCGCCGTCCACGACACCGATCCGCGTGGCGGGCAGGCCGCGCGCCCCGCACATGTCGGTGAAGCGGAGCTCCTCGCTGCGCGGGACGGCCACGACGGCCCGGCCCGCGGACTCGGAGAAGAGGAGGGTGAAGGCGTCCAGCGCCTCCGGGACCACGATCCGCGCGCCGTTGCCGCCGCGCAGGCAGGACTCGGTGAGCGCCTGGATGAGGCCGCCGTCGGACAGGTCGTGCGCGGCGTCGATCATGCCGTCGCGCGAGCCCGAGATCAGGATCTCGCCGAGCAGCATCTCCCGGGCGAGGTCCACCTTGGGCGGCATGCCGCCCAGGTGCTGGTGGACGACCTCGGACCAGGCCGAACCGCCCAGTTCCTCGGCGGTGTCGCCCAGCAGGTAGAGCAGCTGGCCGGGCTCCGTGAACGCCATCGGCGTCCGGCGGTTGACGTCGTCGATCACACCGAGGACGGCCACGACCGGGGTCGGGTGGATCGCGGTCTCGCCGGTCTGGTTGTACAGCGAGACGTTGCCGCCGGTGACGGGGATGCCCATCTCCAGGCAGCCGTCGGCGAGCGCGCGGCAGGCCTCGGCGAACTGCCACATGACGCCCGGGTCCTCGGGGGAACCGAAGTTCAGGCAGTCGGAGATCGCGAGCGGCTTGGCGCCGGTCGCCGCCACGTTGCGGTAGGCCTCGGCCAGGGCCAGCTGCGCGCCCGTGTACGGGTCGAGCTTGGCGAAGCGGCCGTTGCCGTCGGTGGCCATGGCGACGCCGAGGTTGGTCTCCTCGTCGATACGGACCATGCCCGCGTCCTCGGGCTGCGAGAGCACCGTGTTGCCCTGGACGAACCGGTCGTACTGGTCGGTGACCCAGGACTTCGAGGCCTGGTTCGGGGAGGAGACCAGGGCCAGGACCTGCTCGCGCAGCTCGGCCGAAGTGGCCGGGCGCGCCAGCTTGTTCGCGTCGTCCGCCTGGAGCGCGTCCTGCCACTCGGGGCGGGCGTACGGGCGGTTGTAGACCGGGCCCTCGTGCGCGACGGTGCCCGGGGGCACGTCCACGATCTGCTCGCCGTGCCAGAAGATCTCCAGGCGCTCGCCCTCGGTCACCTCACCGATGACGGTGGCGATGACGTCCCACTTCTCGCAGATCTCCATGAACCGCTCGACGTACTGCGGCTCGACGATCGCGCACATGCGCTCCTGCGACTCGCTCATGAGGATTTCCTCGGGCGAGAGCGTCGCGTCGCGCAGCGGAACGGTGTCCAGCTCGACGCGCATGCCGCCGGAACCGGCGGAGGCCAGCTCGGAGGTGGCGCAGGAGAGCCCGGCGCCGCCGAGGTCCTGGATGCCCGCGACCAGCTTCTCCTTGAAGATCTCCAGGGTGCACTCGATGAGGAGCTTCTCCTGGAAGGGGTCGCCGACCTGGACGGCGGGGCGCTTGGTCGGCTTCGAGGAGTCGAAGGTCTCCGAGGCCAGCACGGACACGCCGCCGATGCCGTCGCCGCCGGTGCGGGCGCCGTAGAGGATGACCTTGTTGCCGGGGCCGGAGGCCTTGGCGAGGTGGATGTCCTCGTGCTTCATCACGCCGATGCAGCCGGCGTTGACCAGCGGGTTGCCCTGGTAGCAGGCGTCGAAGACGACCTCGCCGCCGATGTTGGGCAGGCCCAGGCAGTTGCCGTAGCCGCCGATGCCCGCGACGACGCCGGGCAGGACGCGCTTGGTGTCGGGGTGGTCGGCCGCGCCGAAGCGCAGCGGGTCCACGACCGCGACCGGGCGGGCGCCCATGGCGAGGATGTCGCGCACGATGCCGCCGATGCCGGTGGCCGCGCCCTGGTAGGGCTCGATGTACGAGGGGTGGTTGTGCGACTCCACCTTGAAGGTGACCGCGTACCCCTGGCCGACGTCGACGACGCCCGCGTTCTCGCCGATGCCGACGAGCATCGCCGTGTTCTCGGGGGCCTTCTCGCCGAACTGCTTCAGGTGGACCTTGCTGCTCTTGTACGAGCAGTGCTCGGACCACATGACGGAGTACATGGCCAGCTCGGCGCCGGTGGGACGGCGGCCGAGGATCTCCCGGATCCGGGCGTACTCGTCCTCCTTGAGGCCGAGTTCCTTCCAGGGCTGGGAGGCGTCGGGGGTCTCGGTGGCGTTCTTGACGGTGTCCAGGCTCATGCGCTGACCAGCTTCTTCAGGATCGAGGTGAAGAATCCGAGGCCGTCGGTGCGGCCGGTCCCGATCAGTGGTTCGACCGCGTGCTCGGGGTGCGGCATGAGGCCCACGACGTTGCCCGCCGCGTTCGTGATGCCGGCGATGTCCCGGAGCGACCCGTTCGGGTTGCCCTCGAGGTACCGGAAGGCCACGCGGCCTTCGGCCTCCAGTGCGTCGAGCGTGTGCTCGTCGGCGGTGTAGCGGCCGTCCATGTTCTTGAGCGGGATGGAGATCTCCTGGCCGGCGGTGTAGTCGCCGGTCCACGCGGTCTCCGCGTTCTCCACGCGCAGCTTCTGCTCGCGGCAGATGAAGTGCAGGTGGTTGTTGCGCAGCATCGCCCCCGGCAGCAGGTGGGCCTCGGTGAGGACCTGGAAGCCGTTGCAGATACCGAGGACGGGCATGCCGGCCTTGGCCTGCTCGATGATGGTCTCCATCACCGGCGAGAACCGGGAGATGGCTCCGGCGCGCAGGTAGTCGCCGTAGCTGAACCCGCCCGCGAGGACGACCGCGTCGACCTGGTGCAGGTCCTTGTCGCGGTGCCACAGCGAGACCGGCTCGGCCCCCGCGAGGCGGATGGCGCGCAGCGAGTCACGGTCGTCGAGCGTTCCGGGGAACGTGACGACTCCGATGCGAGTGGTCACCGTCAGGCCTCGACCTTCACGGTGAAGTCTTCGATGACGGTGTTGGCGAGGAACGTTTCGGCCATCTTGTGGATGCGGTCGAGGGCGGCCTGGTCGACCGGTCCCTCCACCTCCAGTTCGAAGCGCTTCCCCTGGCGGACGTCGGCGATCCCCTCGAAGCCCAGACGCGGCAGTGCACGCTGCACCGCCTGGCCCTGGGGGTCGAGGATCTCCGGCTTGAGCATGACGTCGACTACGACGCGTGCCACTGGCACTCCCGTGTGGTGGTTGGTGCGAAGGCGGTTCCATCAGCGTACCCGGCCAAAATTTCTACGCGGGTAGATATCGGGCGGGGGCCTCGGGCGCGGGGTTTCGACTTCACCAACGCTTCGCAAAATCCACCGGAAAAACACGCACCCGGGATTGCGGCGGGACACGCGGAGAGAATTAACTGGGCTTCGCTATACAACGTCATTCACTGTACAAAGGAATCCCCCGCAAAAACGGGGGAAAGAAGCATTGCTCCGAAGCATCCACACAGTCGGCATCACCGCACGTCACCCCGTGCTGGTGCCGCACGAAGGGACCGATATACGTGGCGCAGCGCGTAGTAGTCACGATCTCCGACGACATCGACGGCGGAGAAGCGGCGGAAACGGTCGTCTTCGCTCTGGACGGTAAGTCGTACGAGATCGACCTCAATGTCGCCAACGCAAAGAAGCTCCGGAAGGGTCTGGCTCCTTACGTGGCCGCAGGCCGCCGGCAGTCCCGCTCCGGGAAGACCTTCAAGCACACGGCGATCGCTCCCGACCCGGCGGTCGTCCGCGCCTGGGCGCGCTCCAACCAGCTCGACGTGCCGCCCCGCGGCCGCATCCCCAAGAAGGTCTACGAGGCGTACAACGCCGCTCACTGACCCTCGATTTGCCATCCACCCCCAGGGATCGGCTAGTGTGTGGATCACGCCGAGGGGCCAGACCGCAGGTCAAAGCCCCGAAGGTCGTGCGGGTGTAGTTCAGTAGCAGAACATCCTCCTTCCAGGAGGAAGGCGCAGTGTGCAATTCCTGTCACCCGCTCTGCACGCTTTACCGACCACTGTGGTGGATCGGGTAGAGTGATGCTCGCGACCGCTTGGTGGCTTCCTACGAGGAAGCGATCTTTGCGAGTTTGCGGACGTAGCTCAGTTGGTAGAGCACCACCTTGCCAAGGTGGATGTCGCGAGTTCGAGTCTCGTCGTCCGCTCTTGTTCCAAGAGTTTCACCGGAAGGCCCCAGTCATCGACTGGGGCCTTCCGCGTTCCCTCCCCCGTTCCCTCTCGCCTTCCCTCCCGCGGTGCGCGGCCCTGACATATGTCATCGGACGCGGTGACAGCGCGCACTGACCCGCTCCCGGAACCGGCCGGAGTCTGGAGTCATGACTGACACCGAGCGGACAGTGATCGAAGCCGCGGAGCTGCGCCGCGGCTACTCCGGCGGGTTCGAGGCCGTGCGCGGCATCTCCTTCTCCGTCACCCGGGGCGAGGTCTTCGCCCTTCTGGGGACGAACGGCGCCGGGAAGACCTCCACCGTCGAGCTGCTGGAGGGGCTGGCCGCTCCGAGCGGCGGCCGGGTCCGGGTCTTCGGGCTCGACCCCTTCCGGCAGCGGGCCGCCGTGCGCCCGCGCACCGGGGTGATGCTCCAGGAGGGCGGGTTCCCCTCCGACCTGTCCGTCGCGGAGACCGTCCGGATGTGGTCCGGGGTCACCAGCGGCGCCCGCCCGGGCGCGGAGGTGCTGGAGCTGGTCCGGCTCGGGGCGCGGGCGGACGTACGGGTCAAGCAGCTGTCCGGCGGGGAGCGGCGGCGGCTCGATCTGGCGCTGGCCCTGCTCGGGCGGCCCGAGGTGCTCTTCCTCGACGAGCCGACCACCGGCATGGACCCCGAAGGGCGACAGGACACCTGGGCGTTGGTCCGGGCGCTGCGGGACGAGGGCACCACGGTGCTGCTGACCACGCACTACCTGGAGGAGGCCGAGGCGCTGGCGGACCGGCTGGCGATCCTGCACGAGGGGGAGCTCGTCCTGTCCGGGACCCCGGCCGAGGTGACCGCGACCCGGCCGGCCCGGATCCGGTTCACGCTGCCCGCCGGGGTGGCGGCGGCCCGGCTGCCGCTGTCGCTGCGGGCCGCCGCCGACGGGCGGCGGGTGGAGATCCGTACCGAGCGGCTCCAGTCCGCGCTCGGCGAGCTGCTGCGCTGGGCCGACGAGGCGGCGGTGGAGCTGGGCGGGCTCGACGCCCGGTCCGCCTCGCTGGAGGAGGCCTTCCTGGAGATCGCCCGGAGCCGCCGGGCGGCCGACCGCGACGACGAGATGGCGGGTGCCCGATGACTGCCCTGAACAGCGCGCGCGTCCCGGACCTGCGGCCCCGGCGGCTGGCCGCCCTCGCCCGCTCCGAGATCACCCTTCTGGTCCGCAACCGGGCCGCGCTGTCCGTGGCGCTGCTGATGCCGGTGGTGATGGTGCTCTCCCTGCGCTTCACGCTCAGCTCGAACGGCGCGGCGGGCCTGGCGGAAGCCACGCTGACCGGCGGCATCGGGATGGTGCTGCTGATGGTCGTCTACATGAACCTGGTCTCGGCGTACGTCGCCCGGCGCGAGGAACTCGTCCTCAAACGGCTGCGCACCGGCGAGGCGGGCGACCTGGAGATCCTGGCCGGGACCGCGCTGCCCGCCGCCGTACTGGCGCTGGCCCAGATCGCCGGCCTGGCGGTGGCCGGGGCGGCCGTCCTGCACGTGCGCGGCCCGCAGAACCCGGCGGTGCTCGCCCTGGGCGTCCTCGCCGGGATCCTGCTGCTGGCCGGACTCGCCGCGCTCACCAGCGCGTTCACCCGCAATGTGGAGAGCGCGGGCCTGACCACGCTCCCGCTGTTCCTGGCCTCGGTGATCGGATCCGGGCTGTTCGTACCGGTGGACTCGCTGCCGGACGCTCTCGCCCGGGCCGCCGAACTGCTGCCGCTGAGCGGGGTGATGGCCCTGGTGCGGGCGGGCTGGCTCGGCGGGGACGCGGAGTTGCTCGTACCCGCCGCGACCACGCTGGCCTGGATCGCGCTCACGGTGTTTGCTGTCCGGCGGTGGTTCCGCTGGGAACCGCGACGTTAGACGGATCGGGGGGAACCGGCTGTGTCCAGGCTGACGGGGTGGTGGAAGGACCGCGGCAGCGCGGCCAAGGTCGAGCTGTACACGCGCTGGTCGTTCCACTTCTTCGTACTCGTGGAGATCCTGTCGGTCGGGCTGCTCCCGCTCCTGTCGGCCGAGGGCGCCGGAGCGGCGCGCCTGGCCGTCTGCCTGCTGGTCTGCGCGCACGCCGTGCTGTGCGGGGTGCTCACCTCGCGTGCGCTGGACTGGGTGCTCGACCGGCGCCCGCGCCCGCGGCGCCTCGCGCTCGCGACCGCCGCGGCCAGCGCCGTCGTGGCCCTCGTCCCGCTCGCCCTCTCGACGGATCCCGCCGTGCTCGAGGAGGCGCTCGCCGCGACGACGGTGGTCGGAATGCTCTGCTTCGGCGTCGGGGCGCTGACGATCGCGCTGGAGTCGCCGCGCAGGCGGTACGGGCCTCCGGTCGCCGCGGCCGGTACGGCGCTGATGGCGCTCGCGCTGGGCCAGTCGGGCCTGCAGGCGCTGGGATACCTGATCGGGGTGCTGATCAGCAGTCTGTTCCTCTCCTTCACCTACGGCTTCTCGGCATGGCTGCTGACCACCGTGTGGGAGCTGGACCGCGCGCGGGAGGTGCGGGCGCGGCTCGCGGTCGCCGAGGAGCGGCTGCGCTTCGGCCGCGACCTGCACGACGTGATGGGCCGCAACCTGGCGGTGATCGCGCTCAAGAGCGAGCTGGCGGTCCAGCTGGCGCGGCGCGGGCGCCCGGAGGCGGTGGACCAGATGGTCGAGGTGCAGCGGATCGCGCGGGAATCGCAGCGGGAGGTGCGGGACGTGGTGCGGGGTTACCGCGAGGCCGACCTCGGGGTGGAGCTGGAGGGGGCGCGCGGGGTGCTGAGCGCCGCCGGGATCGACTGCCGGGTGGAGCTGCTGGAGCGGCGGAAGCTGCCCGCGGCGGTGCAGTCCGCCCTGGGCTGGGTGGTGCGCGAGGCGACGACCAACGTCCTGCGGCACGGGGACGCCCGGGAGTGCGTGATCCGGCTGGCGGGCGGGGACGCGGGGGCGGTGGTGCTGCTCGTCGAGAACGACGGAGCGCCGCCGCATCCGGCCGGGCCGCCGGGTTCGGGGCTCGCCGGGCTGCGGGAGCGGCTGGCGGCGCTGGGCGGCTCGCTGGAGGCGGGGACCGTCCCGGCGGGAGGTACGCCGGATACGGCCGCGCCGGGCGTGTTCCGGCTGCGGGCCGAGGTGCCCGGGCAGCGGCTGCGGGTGGAGATCGCGCACGAGGAGGCACGGACGTGACCGGAGGAGACGCGGGAGTGGCGGGCGGCGTGGCGGCCGGCGGTGCGGGGAGTCCCGTACGGGTGCTGCTCGCCGACGACGAGCACCTGATCCGGGGCGCGCTGGCCGCGCTGCTGGGGCTGGAGGACGACCTCCTCGTGGTCGCCGAGGCGGCCACGGGCCCGGAGGCGCTCGCCATGGCGCGGGCGCACCGCCCCGACGTGGCGGTGCTGGACCTCCAGATGCCGGGGGCGGACGGTGTGAGCGTGGCCACATCGCTGCGGGCCGAACTCCCCGGCTGCCGGACGATGATCGTGACCAGTCACGGGCGCCCGGGGCACCTGAAGAGGGCGCTGGCCGCGGGGGTCCGGGCCTTCGCGCCCAAGACGGTGTCGGCGCAGCGGCTGGCCGAGATCATCCGGACCGTGCACGCCGGAGGGCGGTACGTGGACCCGGAGTTGGCGGCCGACGCGATCAGCGCGGGGGACTCCCCGCTGACCGCGCGGGAGGCCGAGGTGCTGGAGTTCGCGGCGGACGGGGCGCCGGTCGCGGAGATCGCGGAGCGGGCCTCCCTGTCGCAGGGCACCGTGCGCAACTACCTGTCGTCGGCGGCGGCGAAGCTGGGCGCCGAGAACCGGCACACGGCAGTGCGTCTCGCACGCGCCCGGGGTTGGGTATAGTAGGTCTCGCCTTACGGCGCCTGCGGACATAGCTCAGTTGGTAGAGCACCACCTTGCCAAGGTGGATGTCGCGCGTTCGAGTCGCGTTGTCCGCTCTGTAAGGAAGAAGCCCCCGGTCCATGACCGGGGGCTTCTTCGTGTGTCCGGGGCCGGGCGGGGGGCCGGGCCGTGGTGGCCCGAGGCCGTCCGGGGCCCGTGTCGCGCGACGCGGGCCCCGGACGCGCGGCTCAGGTCCAGCTCTTCCAGGTCTGGCCGGTGAGGCGCTCGTACGCCTCGATGTACTTGGCGCGGGTCCGCTCCACGACGTCCTGCGGCAGCGGCGGCGGCGGAAGCTCGCCGTGGCGGTCCCAGCCGGAGGCCGGGGAGGCCAGCCAGTCGCGGACGTACTGCTTGTCGAAGGAGGGCTGGGCCCGGCCCGGCTGCCACAGGTCGGCGGGCCAGAAGCGGGAGGAGTCCGGGGTCAGCACCTCGTCGGCGGCGACCAGGACGCCGTCCTTGGCGAATCCGAACTCGAACTTGGTGTCCGCGAGGATGATCCCGCGCTCCCGGGCGATGTCGCGGGCCCGCCCGTACACGGCGAGGGTGGCCTGGCGCAGCAGCGCCGCCGTCTCGGGGCCGGTGGTGCGCGCGACCTCCTCGTAGGAGACGTTCTCGTCGTGCTCGCCGACCTCGGCCTTGGCGGCCGGGGTGAAGATCGGGGCGGGCAGCTCGGAGCCGTCCTCCAGACCCTCGGGGAGCGCCAGCCCACAGACGGTCCGGGTCTGCCGGTACTCGGCCAGGCCGGAGCCGGTGAGGTAGCCGCGGGCGACGCACTCGATGGCGACCATGTCGAGGTTCTGGCAGATCAGGGTGCGGCCGGCCCAGTCGGCGGGGGCGCCGACGGGCAGCTCGGTGCTGATCACGTGGTTCGGGGTGATGTCCGCGAGCTGGTCGAACCACCACAGGGACAGCTGCGTCAGGACGCGGCCCTTGTCCGGGATCTCGGTGGGCAGCACCCAGTCGAAGGCGGACATCCGGTCGCTCGCGACCATGACGAGGTTGTCGTCCCCGTCGCGGTAGAGGTCGCGCACCTTGCCGGTGTGGAGGTGGACGAGGCCCGGCACCTGAACCGGCTCGGGCTTTTCGACGAATCCGGACACGGGGTCTCCCTGTGGTTCTGTACGAGCGCACGGCCATTCTCCCGCATCGGGTCCCGTGCCCCCGCCCCAGGGGTCCCGGTCCCGGCCGGGCCGCGCGTCAGTCCCGCTTGCAGATCCGGTCGAGGAGATTGGCCGTGGCCTTCTGCACCCGCTCGTCGACATGGCCGGGGCGGTCGAGCGCGGGGGACCAGGCGAAGGTGCCGGAGGCGAAGACGAGGGCGCCGCTCGGGGCGCGGTACAGGGAGGTCTCCTGATGGCGCCGGTGGCCCTCGGTGTCGTCGTACGGAGAGTGCGCGAGCAGGATCCGGTCCTGGTGCTCGGGCAGCTGGGTGCGCGGGAAGTAGCGGTCGGCCTCGCCCGCGACCAGGCCGGGCAGCTCGTCGTTCTCCGCGGCCCCGGTGGAGTCCCAGAGCCAGTGGGTGGCGTTGCGCACGATCAGGGGCGCGGGTTCGGGGACGCGGCCGGCGTACTGGATGCCCAGCAGCTGCTGTTCCGGCCGGTCGACCTCGCGCCAGAGGGCGGGGCGGCCTGGGCCGCGGCGTTTTCGGCAGGTCAGCAGCCGGTCGGGGGTGCCGGACGGCGACGGGGACAGCTCGACCTGCCAGTACATGGTGTTGGCGGAGAGGAAGACCAGCGAGGTGCCGTGGTCGCGGGCGCGCTCCACGGTCCGGCGCATGGGGGTCGTCCAGTACTCATCGTGGCCGGGGAAGACCAGGCCGCGGTAGCGGGTCGGGTCGACGCGGCCCGCGTGCAGGTCGCCGGTGTCGGCGTAGGCCAGGTCGTAGCCGTAGCGCTCGGCCCAGCGGATGAAGTCGTAGGCGTGCCCGACGTGCAGGGGCAGGCCCGCGCCCGCGTAGGGGCGGTCGTAGGAGACGGTGATGGCCGCGTCCTCCTCGCCCAGCAGGCGGCCCTCCTCGTCCCAGGCGTGGTAGAGGCTGGCGCCCGTGTGGCCGTCCTCCGGGTAGAGGTTGTAGGCCTGCCAGGTGATGTCGGGCAGGAGCAGCAGCAGGTCGGCGGGGTGGTCGTCGCGGACCGTGAAGGGGATGTGGGAGCGGTAGCCGTCGTCGGTGGTGAGGACGGCGACGTACGCGCCGAGGTTCCAGTACGAGGGGACCTGGAGCCGCCAGGACAGCCACCAGTGGTGGCAGGAGACGGTGCGGTCGGCGGTGAGGGGGGCGGGCTGGACGATGCCCGACAGCCGTGGACTCGAGTGGATCTTCGAGGCGCCGTCGCCGCCGTAGTGGCCGATCCGGTAGATGTCGACCGAGAACTGCTGGGGCGGGTCCACGGTGATGCGGAAGTCGATGGCCTCGCCGGGGGCGACGGCTCCGGTGGAGGCGAAGCCCTTGATCTGGCGGTGCACGTCGTCGGCGGTGCGGGGGCCGCTGGTGCGGGCGGGCGGGATCTGGCCGGGGGCCAGGGACGGATCGACGTACCAGGGCACGACCTGGCCGGTGTCGTCGAAGTACGTCTCGCTGCCCCGGAACCAGGGCAGCGGGCCCTGGCCGAAGGGATCGGTCACCGCGTGCGCGAGCGCACCTGACTCCCATCGCCGGATCTGGTCCGCACCCATACCGCTCCCCTCCCTCGCTCCCCCGAACGCGCATGCCCCGCCGTGCCGCGGTCCATGTCCACGACCGGTCCCAGCACATCACATAACGCACGCACTCCGTCACCGTTCGTCGCGAATTGACGTGACCGGAACATTCACATCCGGTTACCTGTGCGACCCGCACGCCCCCTCCCGGGGCCCGGGGCGCGCGGGGAGGAGCACGGCGTGGCGGGCGGCGCGCGGCGGGAGGCGGGCGCGGGCGCGCCGACTCGGGCGCGGGGGCGGCGAGCGCGCGGCGCGCCCCGGCCGGCCGGCTCAGACCAGCCGGACCGGCTTCTCCGGCCGGACCCCGAGGTCCGCGAGCCATCCGCGCAGCGGCGCGGGGTCGCCGTCCTCCACCAGCGCCAGCACCGGCGGCGCCAGGTCCGCGCAGCGCGTCCCGGCGACCAGCAGCACCGGCCCGTCCAGCCAGTCCAGGCCCGGCGCACCGCCCGCCGAGTCCACGGCCGCGCAGCACACCATCGCCATGACGTGGTCGGCCAGCAGGTCCCGGCCGCTGCGCGGGGCCTGCAGCGGGAACAGCGGCACCGTGTCGGCGCCGCGCGCCTTCGCCGCTCCGGCTCCCGCGCCGGAGCCGACGCCGGCCCGCTCGGCCACCGCCCGCTCCTCGCGCGCCACGTCCCCGCTGAGCCGTCCGGCCAGCGTGTCCGCGGCGGTGTCGTCGGCCCCGCCGGAGGCGAGATACCGCAGCACCCGCTCCAGCGTCGGGCCGCTCACCGCGTCCCCGGTCACCACGCCCTGCGGCGCGGCCCCGGCGAGGAGGTCGAGCGAGCGGTGCAGCCGGGCCGCCTCCGTACGCCACTTGCGGTCGACGACCTCCTCCGGATACGCCGCCCACTCGACCGGCGACCAGTCCGGGCCCACTTCGGCCGGACCGCCGTGGAAGAGCCGCGCGGCCAGCAGCGAGGCCGCCTCGTCGACCACCCCGGGCTGCTCCAGCAGATCGCACGCGGGGCGCTCGCCCAGCCGGGAGGTGAACCCCTCGGCCAGCCGGTCGCGCCGGGACAGCTCGGTGAGCGCGCGGACCACCCCGGTGTCGAGGTGCGCGGGCCAGCGGCCCATCCGCCAGGCGGGCAGCGCGACCCGGGTCAGCAGCCGGTCCCAGCCCGCGTAGGCCAGGCCGACCTGCTCCTGCGCGACGATGCGCAGCCCGTAGTCCACATCCTGTGCACGGTCCGAGGCGGCCGCGGCCACCCCGCGCTCCATCTCGGCCGCGTCCGTCCGGCACAGCCGCAGCAGCAGCCGGGCCGTGCGGCCGATCCAGCCGAGGCCGGGCCGGTTGCCGACGTCGGCGGCCGCGTCCAGCCCGCGCACGAAGCGGCGGGCGTCGGCTATGTCGGGGTGCGCCGAGGGTCCCGTGCCGGCGACGACCGGGGCGAGGACCGCCCGCAGCTCGGCGACGCGCATCCACCACAGGAACGGCGAACCGATCACCAGGACCGGAGCCGCGCCGGGCGCCGTTTCCGGAGCCTCCCGCGCACCGGCCGCCGCGCCCCGCTTGCGGTGCGCGGCGTGCGTACGGTCCTCCAGCCAGCTGTCGCAGTCGGGTGTCAGGGCTATCGCGGAGGGCGCCGGCACCTTCATCCGGTCGGCCAGGTCCCGCACCATCCGGTAGAGATCGGGCGCGGCCGCCTCCGCCAGCGCGACCGTCGGCGTCACGGCCGGGGCGGCCCGCAGCACGACGGCGCCGAACACACCGGCGACGAGCAGCACGAGCGCCGCGACGGCGCTCAGAACGAGGGTGGCGGTGGCCCAGGACTCACCGGCCAGCCGCCCGGTCATCCGCGCGGCCACCAGGACCACCGCGAAAGCGGCGGGCAGCAGTGCGAGGGCCATGACCCTGCTGCGCACGCGCAGCACGGCCAAGGCGCGGGAGCGCGCGGACTGCGCGCCCACCTCTGTGGTCGATACGGTTCCGGACACGGCCGGACGTCACCCCCTCTGCCCTGCGACGGTGTTGGTCACTCCCTCACTGTGACACCCACGACTGACATCGCAATGCCGGTGGGCCAAGTGCCGGAATGCTTGCGCCGCACCCTAGTTGGGGCGCGGGCGGGCGTCAGGCGGACGGGGCATCGATCACCCGATGGAATGGCTTTGGGTAAAGCTGGGTGCGTTCGAACGCGGCCGGATGCAGTCGCACGCGCGGGCCCGGAGCGCACAGGGTGCGCTCCGGGCCCGCGTCGAGGTGGGGCGGGGAAGACCCCGCCGGTGCGTGCTCTCGGGCCGCTGTCAGCGGCCTTCGGCGGCCTTGGCCGCGATGTCCGTGCGGTGCTGGGAGCCCGCCAGCCGGATCCGGGCGACGGCCTTATACGCCTTCTCCCGGGCCTGCGCCAGATCGGAACCGGTCGCCGTCACCGACAGCACGCGGCCGCCCGCGCTGACGACCGCGTCGCCGTCCCGGCGGGTGCCCGCGTGCAGCACGTACGCGTCGGGGGCGTCCTGCGCCGCGACGTCCGCGAGGCCCTCGATCGGGTCGCCGGTGCGCGGGGTCTCCGGGTAGTTGTGCGAGGCGATGACGACCGTGACGGCCGCGTCCGCGCGCCAGGACAGCGGCGGCTCGGTGTCGAGCGTGCCGCGGGCCGCGTTCAGCAGGACGCCCGCGAGCGGCGTGCGCAGCCGGGCCAGGACGACCTGGGTCTCGGGGTCGCCGAAGCGCGCGTTGAACTCGATGACCCGCACGCCGCGCGAGGTGATCGCGAGACCGGCGTAGAGCAGTCCGGAGAAGGGGGTACCGCGGCGGCGCAGCTCGTCCACGGTCGGCTGGAGCACGCTCGCCATGACCTCGTCGACGAGCTTGGGGTCGGCCCAGGGCAGCGGCGAGTAGGCGCCCATGCCGCCGGTGTTGGGGCCCTCGTCGCCGTCGAGCGCGCGCTTGAAGTCCTGCGCGGGCTGGAGCGGCAGCACGGTGACGCCGTCGGTGATGGCGAAGAGGGAGACCTCGGGGCCGTCGAGGAACTCCTCGATGACCACCCGGTCGCAGGCCAGCGCGTGGGCGCGGGCGGCGGCGCGGTCGTCGGTCACCACGACGCCCTTGCCCGCCGCGAGCCCGTCGTCCTTGACGACGTACGGCGCGCCGAAGGCGTCGAGGGCCTCGTCGACCTCGTCGGGGGTGGTGCAGACGTAGGAACGGGCGGTGGGGACACCGGCCCCGGCCATCACGTCCTTGGCGAAGGCCTTGGATCCTTCGAGCTGCGCCGCCTGCGCGGAGGGGCCGAAGACCGGGATGCCGACCGCGCGCACGGCGTCGGCGACACCCGCGACCAGGGGCGCCTCGGGGCCGACGACGACCAGACCCGCTCCCAGCTCGGTGGCCAGCCGGGCCACGGCTTCGCCGTCGAGGGCGTCCACCGGGCGCAGCTCCGCCACCTCGGCGATGCCGGCGTTGCCGGGGGCGCAGTAAAGCGCGCTGACGTCGGGGTCGAGGGACAGAGAGCGGCACAGGGCGTGTTCGCGGGCGCCGCCGCCGATGACAAGGACCTTCACGGGTGCAGCCTAGCCCGCCCGCGCGGACGGCTTTCGTGCGGCCACCCAAAGAGCGCCCCCTAGTCGTTCGTATATTCCTCCACCACGGTGGCTCCCAGCTCGCGCACGATCAGCTCGTGTCCGGTCAGCGCGCTGTCCACGAGGTCCGGGTCGTCCTCTTCCGGTACGTCGTCCTCGGGGCGTACGGGCTCGCGCGCCGGTACGGGCGCGGACGCGGCCGGGGGCTGCTGCTGGTGCTGCGCCGGAGCCTGCTGCTGCGGCGGGTACGTGGGGGCCGCGGGCTGCGGCGGCCGCGCCGGGGGCTGCGCGGGGGCCTGGGGCGCGTACGAGGGCGGCGGGGCGGAGTAGGAGGTGGAGACGGGGGCGGGCTGACCGCCGCCCACCACGGCCTCGATCCGCCAGCTGACCTGGAACTGCTCGGACAGGACCTGCTTGAGGACGTCCTCGCTGCCGCTGCTCGCGAAGTTGTCGCGGGCCCCGGCGTTGGGGAAGCCGAGCTGGAGGGTGGTGCCGTCGAACCCGGCCACCTGGGCGTTCTGGCTGAGCAGGATCCAGGTGAAGCGGCGCTTGTTCTTGACGGCCTCCAGGACCGCGGGCCACATCGCCTGGACCTGCCCGGCGTGGCGCTCCCGCCAGCAGGACCGTACGCCATTCCACCATAAATAACGAATAGATCACGAACCCTACCGGTTTACAGGTATCGGGTT